>MNWK01000002.1 GCA_001872485.1 Parcubacteria group bacterium CG1_02_44_31 | reverse complement strand
GGTTCAAATGAGAATACGAACGGGCTGATTCGCCGTTTCTTTCCAAAGAAAACCGACTTTTCTAAAGTATCAGATGAAGAAATCAGACGGGTAGAATACCTGCTGAATACCAGGCCGAGGAAAAGACATAGCGGAAAAACTCCGCTTGAGGTATTATTAGAACGCACAAACGTTGCAATTGATTATTGAATTCAGCATATTTACGGGGTTACTCAACCCCCTGCTTTTTCTGTTTATCAGGATAATGGTTCAATTAAGCGGTGATAAACGAACAATCCCCTGTTTCGTAGCCAAAACCCCATGAGATTCACCGGTTCCTCAATGGAACACCGCGACGATGTTTAAATTACTTAACCGCGTATGAAAAATACCAAACCGTGCAGAAATAAAAAAACACCCGGAGGTGTTCGGATTGAGGGGTCAATGTGCCAAAACGGTGAATACTCAATTATACCATAAAAGTGAGCTATTTGCAAGGGGCTTATTTAAAATTGAAAATTTATGAATTTACAAACCTACTTATCCCCTATTAATTAGTCAATGAAGAAAAACAATCAGACAATTATTGTCTGATTGTTTTTTCAAAAGCATTTTATAGGCAATTATTTAAAATTGTTTGAATTTCGTGCGCGGTCAGTGGTTTTTCCTTTCCTGCCTTTCCTGCCAATCGCTGTATCATTTCCGGAAAATGCGCGTTATCAATCCCCCATTCCTTAAGCGACATTTTGATACCGAGCGATGCGAAAAAGTCGTAAGTTTTTTGAATGGCGTTCGCGATAATATCTTCGTCATCTCCAGAAATACCCCATACGCGTTTTCCATATTGAATAAATTTTGCTGTTTTATAATCTTTTACTACTTCCATCCATCGCGGTGTAATAATAGCAAGTCCGGCGCCGTGTGGAATATCGTAAAACGCGCTAAATTCATGTTCGATTTGATGTGTCGCCCAATCTTGGTTCACGCCGACCCCAATAAGATTATTAAGTGCCATAGTTGCTGAAAACATGACATTTGCGCGCGCAGTGTAGTTTGTTGGTTCTTGAATCGCCGTAAGCGCATTTTCTATTAAGGTGAGCAATATACCTTCGCTAAAGCGGTCTTGGATCGGCGCGTCAAGCGTTGTGTTTATGTACTGTTCCAATACGTGCGAGTATGCATCCACGATACCGTATGCGGTTTGGTCTTTTGGAACGCTGTACAGATTTTGGGGATCGCAGATTGAAAAAACAGGATAGAGTTCATTGCGTCCAAACGCGGGTTTTTCATGTGTTTCCCATTTAGATATAACAGCGCCCCTATTCATTTCGCTTCCTGTTGCTGCCAACGTAAGTACGGTTGCAAGCGGAATATATTTCGAAGGGTTTAAGTCAGGATTCGTAACTATATCCCATGCGTCACCATTATAGTACGTGGCTGCCGCAATGAGTTTTGACCCGTCAATAACGCTTCCCCCACCAACCGCAAGGATAATATCGGGTTGAAATGCGCGTGCGATTTCAATGCCTTTGCGCAATGTTTCAATACGAGGGTTTGGTTCAATACCGGAAAACTCCTGCACCGTAAATCCCGCAAGTTGTTGTATGATTTTTTCATAAATACCGTTTTTTTTGATACTTCCTCCTCCGTACGTCAAAAGCACTTTTGCGCCGTAGGGTTTGAGATGTTCAACAATTTTTTGCATTGCAGTTTTGCCGAAAATAATTTTTGTTGGGTTATGAAGAATAAAATCATTCATATTTTATCCTGTTTTTTAACTAGTTTTTAAATGGTTGCCTCCATTGACATATATCTCTTCTCCATTGAGATATTCTGCCTGTTCTGAATCCAAATACAAAATAACTTTTGCAATGTCTTCGGGTGTACAATTTCGACCGAGCGGATTTGCTTTTGCCATTTTGTCCCACTCGGCATCGTCAACCCCAAATTGATCCCATAAAGGGGTTCGTGTTACTCCGGGATTAACAGAATGGGTTCGTACGCCGTATTTTGCAAGTCCAAGAGCGCAGCTTTTTGTGAAATTCATTTTTGCAGCTTCGGCTGCTGCAACTGCAGGAAATTCTGGATGCGCCTCGTGCGCAAAAGACGAAGTAATATTGATAATTGTGCTTCGCCTTGCCTTTTTCAGAAGTTCCAGCGCGTATTTGGTCATTAAGAACGTTCCGTCGCACCGCACGCCGAAAATTTCCCGCCATTGTTCGGGCGTACACGCCTCGACTGTTGCATCGTAATCAACTCCTGCGTTATTTACTAGTAAATGCAAAACACCTGATTGTTTTTTAACCTCTTGCAATATTTGTTTTACATTTTGTTCATCTCGTACATCGAGCTTGTGCAGTTGTACATTCTTGTTTGCTGCAAATTGTTTTTCCGCAAGAACTTTATCTTTCAGGTATGTACCGTGAACAAAATATCCTTTTTCAATAAGATATTTTGCAATTCCCGCGCCAATGCCGCGCGATGCTCCGGTAATAAGCGCAATGCGTTTAGTATCCGACATATTTTTATGGTTAATTCAATTTTTATGGTTGTTGCTATCTTGATTTTTGCTTTTTGATTTGCCTTTTTAATTCCACGGCATTTGGATTTTTGACCAATCAATGCCTGACGAATTCAATAACAATTTTCCAAGCGCAATCGCCGCGTTGAATCCTTCTTTGATGGTCATAATGGAAAAACCCCAAAACCACTTCCCTGCTTTGATAATGGTGATGAATATCGGGCTGTCCAATGGTGTACTCAAAACAATATTCGCATAATAGGTAATTTTGCTCCAAAATTGTTCGAGCCACGCAAGTGCTTGCGGCGCAAATGTGCTCGGGCTTGGCACCGGCTGTTCAAGACCTTGCTGAACCGTTATGCCTTGGCATGTATGCCATGACAAAAGAATAAGAATGCTTACCACAATGATTTTTTGCATTTTCATACAATTGATTCGCTTGTTTTGTATTGTATTCCTAACCCCTTAAAAATACAACGTCCTATAATACTTTATAAGCGCAACACAGATTTATGCGGATAACGGCTGATTTATACTGATGATATTTATATGTATCGTTCGGGTGAAGTTACATGTAATCGCCCGGGTCAATACTCGCGCCAACAGGAAGCAACCCGTACCAGCGCGATTCTGTTTTGAAACTGTCCGTGGTGTATACCGTGAAATGCACATGCGGTCCTAATGCCAAACCTGTTTTGCCCATATAGCCAATGGTGTCTCCTTGGGAAACTTGTTGGCTGATTTTGACGCCCACATATGACAAATGTCCGTACAACGTCGTGAGTCCGTTGGTGTGGCGTATAGCAATCCATTTGCCGTATGCGTATGTACCGTTGTTTCCGATTGCTTGTATGAATCCGTCTGCTGCGGCGTAGATTGGCGCGCCAATGCCAAGGTTAGAGCCATAATCTATGCCGTTGTGAAATGAATAATATTTTCTCGTGATGCTGTTTTTCGGAACTGTTCCGTATCCTTGTGTCAGGCGTCCGCCTTGCACAGGTATAATAAAAATATGCGTTCCCTTGCTGGGCAAAGAACCGTAATTAATCCCCTGCCGCAATATTGTTTCAATGTCGTTAATTTCTTTTTCTATTTGCTGCTGTTTGGCAAGTGTTTGGTTCAATAATTTTTGGTACGTTTGTTCCTGATTTTTTGTTGTTTGTAACAGTGTTGATTTTTCCTGTTTTTGGTCAGTGGTTATGTCTTTTTGTGCGCCAAGCGATGTCTTAAGCGAATCGTATTGTGATTTCATTCGTTGTGACTTGTCCAGGTCTGTTTTGAGATTCTCTTTGAGCACTTTCAAAAAATTTATTTTTGCCACCAGTGTTTCTTGCATACTGTCTATATCAGCGAGCACTCCGAAAAAATCCGAGAGTTTATCAACCTTGAATAGTGTGACAAGTTGGTTTTGCGCATCAAGCTCATTGAGATTCTGCAGTAATTGCGTAATGAGCTGTTGATTTTTCGCAACTGTTGTTTCCGTCGCAGCGATGTTGTTGTTCAGGTCTTTGATTTTCAGTTGTGTCGCATCGAGTTTTGCCTGCGTAATGGAAATGTTATATTGCAGGTTTTTGATTTGCTTGTTAATGTTGGCAATTTGGTTTTTGAGCGTCTGCGTTTGCGAAGTCGTTTGCGCAATGCTTTGTCGGTATTGCTGCGCTTCCTGCTCAAGTTGGGCGATTTGCTGTTCTTTTTGCGCAATACTTGCTTTCAGGTCTTCCGTGGTATCAGTGGCGTCCGCCGTATCAGTCGCATTTGTGGTATCGGCTGTGGTATCGGCGCGTATGAATGTCGCGGACCCCCCAAGGCAAACTGCCGCAAGCATAAAAATCAAAAAAGCTTTTTTCATTACGATTGAATGAATTCTTGCGCTTTTGCGATTCGTTTGAGCACGCGGTCTTTGCCTAAAATCGCAGCGATGTCAAATGGCCCGGGAGAAAATTGTTTGCCCGAAAGCGCCACGCGAAGCGGCCACAGGATTTCTCCTTTATCTGCGCCGTATAATGGCTCGAGCGCGGCTGAAATCGTTTGCGTTGTCCACACAGTTTCATCAAGCTCTGAAAAAACCTCATGAAGTTTTTGAAGCGAGAGCGCTACTTGCTCTTTGGTCATGCGGCGCCATAACAAAAGTGATGCGTTGTATGTCGGCATCGTAAAGAAAAAGTCGGTCGCCGCGGGCAATTCTGAAAGTTTTTGCAAGCGTTCGCGTGTGATGGCAAGGATTTTTTCAATATACTCTGAAGAAAATGCATCTGTTCCATCAACGTTATGATATATGTCCGTCGTGCCTGCCTTGTCAGGCAGGCTTGCGGCTGTGATAAGTGATGCCTGTTCATATATGTTGACTGCGAGCGGCATAAGTTCTGCCATAGATTTTTTGCGTATGTAATAATTGTTTAACCAGTTGAATTTATTCATGTTAAATATCGCGCCGGACTTTTGAATGCGGTCAAGAGAAAATTCGAGCGCGAGTTCATCCAAGGTGAACAATTCCTTGTCCCCTGACGGGTGCCATCCCAAAAGCGCGATAAAATTAACCAATGCTTCGGGCAGATAGCCGTCGTGCAGGTATTCATCAACGCTGGTTGTACCGTGCCGTTTTGAGAGTTTTGATTTGTCCGGACCCAAGATGAGCGGCAGGTGCGCGTACTGCGGCGATGGGAATCCGAGCAATTCTTGAATAATTAATTGTTTGGGCGTGTTGGATACATGGTCTTCGCCGCGAATGACATGCGTGATGTTCATAGCGAAATCGTCAACCACTACGGCGAAATTATACAGCGGTTCTGCAGTGCTTTTTGCAATGGCGATATCTTCCAAAAGTCCCGTGTCCACGGTTATTTTGCCGCGAATAAGGTCATGAAATGAAATTTTCTTTGCAGGCATTCTGACACGAATGATAAAAGATTTGCCCTTTGCGATGTTGTTCTGAATTTGTTCTGGCTGAAGGTTTCTGCATATGCCGCGATACTTGGGCGCTTCTCCTCCGCTTATCATTTCTTGTTCTTGCGCTTCAAGTTCTTCTTTGGTGCAAAAACATCGGTATGCCTTGTCTTCATCCAATAATTTTTGCAGGTATTGCTTGTATATGTCCGTGCGTTCCGATTGCCGGTACGGACCGTATGCGCCGCCAATATCCGGGCCTTCGTCCCAATCAAGCCCGAGTCCGCGCAGGCCTTGCAAGATATTTTCCTCGTATGCTTTGATTGAACGTTCTTTATCCGTGTCTTCAATGCGCATCACAAATGTGCCTCCTTGCGACCTGGCAAACAACCAATTAAACAGCGCGGTGCGCGCAGTGCCGATATGAAGATTGCCTGTTGGCGATGGCGCCATACGGACCCTGACATTTCCATCCATACCTTGTAATTTTGTTTGATATGCAGTCATACCCTGGCAATTTTTAATTCTTAATTTGAAATTTACAATTTATCAGTCCATGGTTGATCCGCCACGGGCGGAAAATCAATATTTAATATTTTAATCATTAAAACTTTGAATGAAAATTAAAAATTGTAAATTATAAATTAATATTGGCGTTGGCGATGTGGAGAAGTTCTTGGGCAATTTTTTGCGCAGCATCTGGTTTTGCAAACGCGCGTGCCGCTTGCGCCATATGTTCTTTTTTGTATGTATTGTCCATAAGCATTTTGATTTGTTCAAATATGATGTGCGGTTTGATATTTTCTTCTTCCAGCACAATTGCAGCGCCGGTGGATGCGTACGCATATGCGTTTTCCCGTTGATGGTCGTGCGCGGCAAACGGAAACGGAATAAGGATTGACGGTTTGCCCATGGCGGCGATTTCAAAAATCGTGCCGCTTCCAGCACGCGCGACAATAAGGTCTGTACACGCGTATGCAGCTGCAGTCTGCTCTTCATTGAGAAACCCGAATAACTTGTATCTGTCGCGGTATTGATTGTTTTTAAGCATAAAATCCGCTCCTTGCGATACAGTTGGATAATTGCGCGTGCCGCATTGATGAATGATGTGGTAGCGCTCGACGAGATTCGGCAGCATATTCATCACTACCTCGTTTAACGATTGCGCGCCTTGAGACCCGCCAGAAAAAAATACAACCGGCGCGTCCGACGCAAGTGCAAGCGTTTCGCGCGCTTTAGCTGCATCGTGCTCGGTGAAAAATATTTTTCTGATTGGGTTTCCTACTAATGCCGTTTTTTCGTATGGAAAGTATGAAATTGTTTTTTCAAACGAAATTGCGATACGCGTTGCGAATTTTTTTGAAAGCGCGTTCACGCTTCCCGGAATCACATCGGATTCGTGAATTAAAATTGGAATCCGGTACAGCGACCCGACTGCCAACACCGGCACCGCGCCGAATCCGCCTTTGGAAAAAATCGCGTCAGGCATCAAAAGCCATAAATGCCACACGCATTGTATCGTTCCCTTGATATTCAACAGCACGCTTTTTATTTTTTCAATCGGATTGGTTGCGTTGTTCGGGCTTGCGCTTGCGATTGGTAAAATAATAATGCCGTGTTGCGCGAATTCGGCAGGGTCAATGGCAACAGGGCCTTCAAGCGGACCCATATAATACAGTTGGACATTTATGCTTTGTTTTTCCTTTAAATCTTGTAATTCCTGCGCAACTGCCAATAACGGGAATATATGGCCTCCTGTACCACCCCCTGTTAAAACCACTCTGATTTTAAGGGGAAAATTGAATAATTTAAGGGGAAACATACAAAGGTTATGCCTTTAAAACCATTAGTTTTTGTTCTTTTTCAGTGTAAGAAATTGTACCATAAAATCCATTTTTTATAAATCGTTTGTCCAATATCACCCAGTCAAACGTCGTCAGTCATTAGTCATCGGTTGTCAGTCGTTAAGTTGTCAGTTATCACGCGCGTTTGACTGTATAGCGTGAAAGGTTGAGTAATATGCCGTATGCTGCCATTACGCTAATAAGCGCTGAACCTCCGTAACTGAAAAATGGAAGCGGAATTCCTGAAAGCGGCACAAGCCCGGATATTGCCGCGATGTTAAATAAAAATTGCCCTCCGATCCAGCATGTGATGCCGCTTGCAAGGAGCTTTGCGTACAAATCTTTACTTTGACGCGCGATGTGGAGTCCGCGCCATACGAATAATCCGAGCATCATCAAGAGTCCGGTTGACCCGACAAATCCTGTTTCTTCTGCCCACAAGGCAAAAATGGAATCACCCATGGTCTCGGGCAGGAATGAAAATTTTTGACGCGAATGTCCGAGTCCAACCCCCCATTTTCCTCCGGACCCGATGCTGATGAGCGCTTGATTGATTTGATATCCGCTTCCGAGCGTATCTTGCGCAGGATTCAAAAATGTCATAATGCGCTGCATGCGGTACGGCTCAACCAAAATGAGCAGCGCGAATAGTCCGACGCATATGAAAGATGTAATGAAGATGTAGCGTATAGGCACGCCTGATAAAAAATATATCACCAGCGCGATAAACGCAACAATAATCAGAACACCTAATGACCGTTGCGCAGCTAAAATGCCTGTTGCGGCTCCCATAATGACCAAAAATGGAACGGTTGTTTCCGCAAAATTATTCAGCCGCATCTGGTGTTTTGAAAAAAACGACGCAAGGTACATAATCAAGGCGAGTTTGAAAAATTCTGCCGGCTGAAGCGACACAGGGCCGATGTGAATCCAGCGCGTTGCGCCTTTAAGCGACAGTCCGATGCCTGGAGCGAACACCAACAGCATCAAACCAAATCCTCCTATGATAATGAGCAGGGAAAGTTTTTTCCAAAAAGAATGATGCACCGTGTACGCGACAAAAAATGCCGCGACGCCAGCGACAAACCATATCAGCTGGCGCTTGAGGTAAAAAGCAGGGTCGTTATAAGATATTTCTCCCTTGACTGATGAAGCATCAAACACACTGAAAAGGCCGAGCGCGAGAAACGCCGCGAAAAGCACGATTAATGTTTTGTTTGGTTTATGCGGACGCATATGTCCGTATTATACAACACGGATAACGATACGAATATATGAATGTATACGAATGATACGAATTATTGTAACACCATAGATAGACGAATAAACAACTCTTTGACGAAAAACTGAAAATGGTGTAGAATAAAAACAACAAAATACGCTGGCTGCCGCGCAAATCATTGCTCGACAGCGTTCAAAAAGGAGTCAATCATGTCCCCATCCTCAAACCCACCCACCTTCGGGTGGGTGGAATACGCACTGGTCGCAGCGCTATTAGCGCTGGCGATCGGTGCTACGATCGCCATCTGGCCGGATCTTGTGGCCAGATGGCAATCATGTTTCCAAGGGCTATAACAACTCCTGGAGAGCTCCCGCCGAAACACCGGCGGGAGTTTAGTTTCAATGCATAGACCCCAATGCCGAAGAATATACCGAATAACCTCATATACCATACTGCGACGCCATATACCAAATGATTCACGTGAAAGAACAAAAATGCAATTGTGGTCGCACCAATAATTGATCCAATATAGAAAATAACCATTGATACTAATGGCGGAATATGCTACATAACTTTGATTCTTGCGTTCTTGGGTCAAAAAACAATCAACAACAAAATACGGTTCAGGGCGTAAGGCAGTGGTCAGTTATCAGTTATCAGTTATCAGTGATCAGTTATCAGTTATCAGTTATTTCTTCGTTGCTGCCATTTCCACACATCCACCAGTAAAGTGCTGGCAATGAAAATAGACGAATACATGCCGGTGGATATGCCAATCATCAATGCCATAATAAACCATTGCAAGGTATGACTTCCCCAGACATAAATCGCAAGAATCGCAAGCAGTACCGTCAAAGAGGTGTTGACTGAGCGAGTGATGGTTTCATTCAAGCTTTGATTCACGAGTTCTGGGAACGCCATTTGTGTATTGGGTGTCCGGAGTTTTTCGCGTATGCGGTCAAATACCACGATGGTGTCGTGCACGGAAAATCCCATAATAACCAGCATGGCAACCACGAAGTTCGTGTCAATTTCCACATTTTTAAAACGTCCGAGCAATGCGAATACACCCAAAGGAATAATAACATCATGAAACAGCGTTGCGACCGTAATTAGCCCATATTTCCACGACTGCACAGGACGCGATGCGCGGCGGAATGCGATTGCGACATACAATGATATGCCGATAATGACGAACGCGATTGCCCGGAACGATTTGTCGCGCAATGTTTTTCCAACCGCTGGGCCAATAGTTTCCCATCGCAATTCCTCAAATGTCGCATCTTGTGTTTTTAATATTTGCACAAGTTTTTGATGGTCTTGTTCGGAAATGTCAATGGTGCGCACGGAAAACGCCAAACTCCCCTGCTCTTGGATGGTGATGTCGCCTTGGATATTTTGTTTGAGCGTTTGTTCAATAACTGATTTTTCAATTTGATTTTTAAATTGGAATTCCCAATATGTTCCGCCCAAAAAATCAATGCCGGGTTTAAGCCACCATATCAAAAGCGCAACTATGCTGATGGCGATTGCAGTTCCGGAAATGATATAAAACCATTTTCTGTTGTTGATAATGTGAAGCATGATGTATGACTGATTAACTAATAACTGATAACTGATAACTGATAACTGACCACTGCCTTACGCCCTGAACCATATTTTGTTGTT
>MNWK01000036.1 GCA_001872485.1 Parcubacteria group bacterium CG1_02_44_31 | reverse complement strand
ACTTATAGCCGTCTCTTTTGAGAATTGCTTCTTTTTGTGTGGCGGTAAAATCCTCCAACTCTCTTTTATATGCCTTTTCAGGATCATATTTATAAATTCCCTTGGCAATTTTTATCAGAAAACCACTTTGAGATAACTGGCGAATTGCCCTGTCGGGATCACGAAAAACTTTTCCTGTTCTTTTCTTGTAGGTAAAAACAACCCAATCAACGACTTCGGGATGTTTAATATCTCTGTTTGGATTTTTCCGTTAAATATAATTTTTTCAGATCAAGATAATTTTTAGTTTCGACTTTGCTTAATAAAATCTGTAAGCCAAATAACATTTCTCTTTTTATTAAGTTTGTCCTAAATTTTTTACTATGCGTCTCGGTAATTACAAATTCCCATTCCCGACTAAAACTAAGGTTGGTCATAAGTTCATTTGTTATTATTTGATAAACTTTCGATCATTTCGATACTTTTATGCAACTGAAGCATCAAAATAAATCTGAATCCTGCGGGCGTAATAACAACTTGTTGCCCGACTTTACCGAGTAGTTCCAATTCAATTGCAAAATTAAGAAATGTGTAGGTGGCTGTACTCAACGATTTCTCTGCTTGCCACTCATTGACTTTACCAGAAACTTTTTTAAACATCTCTCTCAAATCAGCGAGCCTCAGTGGGTATGAATTTCGTGATAATAGAAAAGCGCTTTCAACAATTGAATAGATGCCAAAAACGGTTGAAGAATAGAACGGGTCACTTGCTACGAATTGCTTAAGAATTCCAATTTGATCATCATTTAATCGGTCAATAAATGTATCTCTATTTATATTTTGCGCATATTGATCACCAATATCAGTAAGAAAATAATTTTTGTCCCGCTCTCGCACTAAGCCGAACTCCTTTGCTACTTTCAGATGATTATGCACACTCTGTTTAGAGAGCCCTGTTTTTGTGGCTATCTCTTCCTGCTTTGTCTCACCCATGATTAAATAACTCAGGGCACGATTTATTAGACCAAAACTGAATACGCCATAATCATTCGGTTTAATTTTTAGGAAAGGCGCAACCGCAGAAAGATTATCGTAGTAATCTTTCAAAACATCAATCGGTTCGTAGATAATCAATGCGATACCACTTTGTTTTGCCAAATCAAAATCATTACCTTTTGCTTCTGTTACCATTAAATAGCAGAATATGTCGCCAGCAACCAACTCACCAACATTTTGCAAACGAATAAGTTCATCTCTGTAAGAAAGTATTTGTTTCATCCAATCTTCAGAAAAGCCAACAACTTTTAACTCAACTAAACATAAATTTTTTCCGCTCGATAATAAAAGATCAATTCTCTCATCGCCTGACTTCAATCTCAGCTGACGAGTAATCAACTTTAAATCAAGTGGTAATTGCAACAATTTTGCCAAAAAAATTAAATTTGCGGCGAGCGCATCTTCAATTTGGCTTTCACTTATATTTTTTTCTCTTTTAATTGACATAAGAATACTTTTCGTCAATATCAACGCCTATGCCTTTTCTGCCATGCAAATATGAAGCGATAAGCGTTGAGCCACTACCCAAAAATGGGTCCAAAACCGTATCGCCAATAAAACTAAATAATTTTATACATCGTCTTGGTAATTCAATAGGAAATGGCGCAGGGTGTCCGCCCGCCCCCTTTTTACTTTGGCCATTGAAAGTCCAAACTCCATTTGTCCAATCCATAAACTCTTGTTTTGTGATGTCATTTTTTTTACTCCCACCTGTTTTCTTCCAACTATCTTTATACAAAACCAAAATCAATTCAACTGGAGCGATAACATAAGGGGCAGAGGCGGACATAAACGAACCCCAAGCAGTGCGGCGAGAAATATTTCCCTCGTTCCAAATAATCGTTGAGTGATACTTCCAGCCAATATCTTTTGCGATTTTTGTAATATCCGCGCCGACTGATTTTTGGCCGCCTTTATTTTTATCAAGAGGGATATTTAGCAAAAATCGCCCCTCATTTTTTGCCAAGTTAAAACATTTCTTAATCCATTTTTGGGTAAATTCCAAATAGTCATCGTAAGTTAAATTGTCCGCACGGGAATTGTAATGAATATCAATATTATAAGGCGGCGAGGTGATAATTAAATCAGCAGAATTTTCCGGAATAGCCGTAATTCTCAAAATATCTTCATTAAAAATAGAAATTTTGTCATTTTCAAAATATGGTTTTTGAGATTTTATCTCATCAACTTTCGTATTCTGTTTTACGGCTATTGTATTTTGCATAAAATTTTATTTTATTAAATCGTCCACCTTAACATTTAACACTTTAGCGATTTTTGATAAGCTGTCAATTGTTGGTACCGCTTACGGGAATTGAACCCGTGTTTCCACCGTGAGAGGGTGACGTCCTAAGCCACTAGACGAAAGCGGCAAAAACAAATTGGGTGGGTAAAAACGCTTATATTCATTTTAACAAATAACTACTGGATTTAAAATAGGCAACGAAGAGCAACTATTGCCAAAATAAGGTTTTTCTGCTATAATGTGCGCAGTACCTTATAATTTCGACACGGCAGTATCCTCCTTCTGTCGTGTCTTGAGCAAGCTTTCCTTGCTTATTCAGAATATATACTTGTTCAAGATACGACAGAAAATGTGCAAAAAACTCCGTGCAAATGCGGAGTTTTTTGCTTTTGCATACGTGTATATGCGAGAAAATTTAATGTACAGCTACTTCCATTCTGGACTCTGGCGCACTAATAATTCCCCTGCTTTTTTCGGCTCTGCCATTATACCTTTAATAATTTTCTCCATACGCATGCCCTGCGATCCTTTAATTAAAACAATATCACCGGGTTGAAGCATAGTGCGTATCATATCAATCACTTCAGTTGAAATAGAAAAGTGAAACAGTCGATCTGCGGGAAACCCATTGCGCAACGCCTGCTCATACCCGAAACGCGATTGCTCACCCACAAATATCAATAGGGCGCTTATACTTGCCGCATACGCTCCCATGTCTTCATGAACTTTTTGTGCATACGAACCGAGTTCCAACATATCTCCTAAAATAGCAATTTTTCGTTTCCCTGAACACGCGGCAAATGTATCAAGTGCTGCGCGCATTGCTATAGGGGCAGCATTATATGTATCATCCAAAATCATTGTATGATGTACGCCCGGGATCAACCGCATACGACCCGGTTCATTTTCGAAATCGGATAATGCTTCAACAATCTCTATCATATGCATATCGAAGGACATAGCACATGCTGCTGCAGCTGCAAACGCATACGCAACTGGTTTTCCCAATGTGCCCAAAATACTGACAGGCACAAAACTTCCTCTATATCCCAACTTGAATGAAATGCCTAAAGGAAATTCGTTTCCTAAAGCATCGCGTCCTGTTTTTGTCTGAAAATCAACAATCCGAATATCCGCTTGGCTGGAGAATCCAAATGTGCAAATGCGCGCTTGAGTCATAACACGCATACGGAACACATATTCATCATCACAATTCAAAATCGCCAAATCGTTCTTGTCTAAACATCGCACCACATTCGCCTTTTCCAAGATCACGGCGTCGCTATTCTTGTAATACCCGACATGGACCGGCACATCACCTATCGCAGTTACAACTGCAATATCTGGTTTTGCAATACCTGTAAGATACGCGATGTCGCCCGGACGATCAGCCCCCATTTCAACCACAAGCACACGAGGATACAACGCTGATTTTTTTACCATCAAGAAAATTGCCTTGCCAACATTACGCAACCACCCCGCGATGCTTCGTTTTGCATCTTCACCATTTATAAACACCAACGGCACGCCGATATCGCTGTTTAAGTTCCGTTGGCTTTTGCGAAGCGTGACACGTGACGCCAATGTTTGCGCAATCGCATTTTTTGTTGATGTCTTTCCTACACTTCCAGTCACCGCGATAATCAACGGATGATATTTCGCTATGATGCGCTTTGTAGAAAGTCCCAAAATACATTTGATAAGCAATCGTTTCATATGCTATGGAGTCGGGGATATTTGTGCATCCGGCGGGATGCCGTAATACTCCAAGGCGAACTTCATAATTTTTTTAAACAACGGCACCGCGGTTGTTTCCGCGTACCTGACTCCTTGTGGTTCTTCGAGGCGCGTGAGAATCACAAATCGCGGGTCAGTCACCGGACCGAACCCCACAAACGTATGATTAACCCTATTTGTATATCCAGTTCCGTTTTCATTTGCAATATCGCCTGTTCCGGTTTTGCCAGCAATGCGATACCCCGCAATCCGCGCAAGCATACCCGACCCCCGCTCTCCGGATACAACGCTTTCCAAAAGAGGAACTTCTTTATCAACAACCGACGAAGAAATCATTTGCCCAAGTTGTTTTGGTATTGTAGCTTGCACGCTTCCGTCAGCGCGTTTTATCGCATCAACAATATAGGGCTGCATCACGATGCCGTGATTGGTAAACGCAGAAAACATCTGAATAAGCTTGATGGGCGTGACGGCAATGCCTTGGCCGAATGCGGCAGTGGCAAAATCAATATCAACAGCATCTTTTGCTTTAAGATTCGCAAAAGAGCTATTGATTTCCTGAGGTAAATCAACATTGGTTTTATCCTCAAAATGCAGGGTTTTAACCAGAAAATCGCTGAAATATGCGTTTCCAATGGTTCGCTCAATAAATACCGCGCCGAGATTATACGAACGCTGCAAAAACAAAGCCATGCTGATCCATTTATTCGGAGCAGAATTGCCGGCATTGTGAATCACGTTATTTCCGATGCGAATCACACCAGAATCAAAATATTGCGTATCGGGTGTAATGCTTCCTTGGGTCAAACCAGCAGCTAAGGTGAAAGGTTTAAACACTGAACCTGGCTCGTATCGGAGCGATGTGCCGCTGTTCAAAAAAATAGAAAGGTCTTTTACTTTTCCGTACGCGTTCAAATCAAATGCCGGATAATTTGCAAACGCCCTGATAGCGCCGGTCTTGGAGTCAAGGACGATAACATTGCCGCCTTTCGCGTTCCATTTTTGCGCTTCATCGCGCAAATCACGTTCAGCTTCAGCTTGTATATTTGGGTCAATGGTCAAAATCAGCACTGCGCCGTTTTCCAAATATAAATCATGCGCGCCCAAAAACGATCCTTTTTCCACCAATGCCTGAATGTTTTGCTGTGTGGGTCCGGCGCCGCGCAACACATCGTCATATTTTAATTCAACGCCATACTGCCCTGACAAATTCCCAGCCGCATCAGACCCCACAAAACCGATCACATGGCTTGCAAACGAGCCAAGCGGATAATACCGCGCCTTGCGTTCTTGAATCGTCAATCCTTGTATTTTTTTCGCGGCAAGCGTTTCGGCTGTTGCCTGCGAAACGCCGCGCGCAAGCGCTTCATATGGGTCGTTTTGTTTTGACAATTTTTGCAATACATCCGCATACGAAAGGGATAACATATCCGCAAGTATCCGCGCGTGGTCAGCAGGAGAGCCGACAAGTTTTGAAGGATTAACCGATATGTCAAACAAACGTTTGATCACGGCAACCGCATGCAACCCGCCATCTTTATCCTGCACAAAAATATCTCCACGATCCGGTTGAGTCTGCACGATTTGCATTTGTTGAGCCAATGCCTTGCCTTTCCAATATTCATATCCGCTGATTTGAAGTATAAAGAATTTTCCGCTCACTGCACCGACCGCAACGACAAAAAAACCAGCCAGCAAAATCATCCGGATAGAAAATGAATGAAAAGAAAATGATTTCTTGAAAATCCGCTTTCGCATGCTATGGCAACGCAACGAGTGTCTCCTGCGCAGCCAGATGGTCTACGGTATTGGATACGTAATGCGTGTGCGCAGGACTACTCAATTGTATCATGGATGCGTATGCGCTGAGCGCCTCCGGGGATAAAAATTCTGCTTGCGAAACCCCGAGTGACTCATTTATCCGTTTTTGCTGTTCTATTTCGGT
The DNA here is from genome assembly GCA_001872485.1 of Parcubacteria group bacterium CG1_02_44_31. Classification (GTDB taxonomy): domain Bacteria; phylum Patescibacteriota; class Minisyncoccia; order UBA6257; family Brennerbacteraceae; genus UBA1567. Next base: position 26,628 of record MNWK01000036.1, on the reverse strand, counting down.
GCTCAGGCGATTTACATGATACGACAAAATCACCGAACTCACGCCGCCCAAAAGCAACGCAGCAACACCAGCTATGCATACAATGGGAACAACCAAACACACCGCATCTTGAACACTCAATTTGCCTTGGTTGAACCGTTTCAAGGTTTTACGCAATTCAGAAGAACGCGGACGGCCAAACTCCTCGTCAAACGAAGTGGTAAAAATAAGCTGTCGTTGTGTAGGAGTAATAACGGTCATACAATGTGATGCAAATTTACGAATGAATATGCGAATCTACAAATTGCGAATTTAATTTTAGAAACATCTTTACTGTATACGCATTATTGGCATGATATTTGTTGATTGGCATCATGCCTGTTATTTTTTCTCAAAAGCACGGAGTTTTGCCGACCTGCTTGAAGGATTTTGCTCTTTTTCTTGTTTCAGCGGCGTAATCGGTTTTTTAGTCAAAATCAATCCTTGATGGTCGCGGGACGCATCTTGAAAAACGTTTTTAACTATCCGATCCTCAAGCGAATGATAACTCAAAGCCACAATCCTGCCACTTAAGCAAAGCATATCCAGTGCGTCGGGAAGCGCGCGGCTGATGTTTTCCAGTTCTTTGTTTACCACAATACGAATTGCCTGAAATGTTTTGGTTGCGGGATGAATTCTTCCGTGGCGGAAACGCGGCGGATATGCTGACATGACGCACGCGACCAATTCGCTGGTCATTGTGATGCGATGTCTTTGACGTTGAAGAACAATTGCGTGCGCAATGCGCCTGCTCAACCGGTCTTCGCCGAACTGAAAAATAATATCCGCAAGTTCGCGCTCGGGCGTATTATTCACCACGTCCTCTGCGGTTTGCTCCACGTCAGAACCATACGTCATCACAAGCGGTTCATTCTTTTGGAACGAAAATCCTTTGCCCGATTCTTCAATGGTCGCGCGCGATAATCCGAAATCAAACAGCACGCCATCCAATTGCCCCATGTGAAACCGTACTACATATTCTTTGATATGCGCGAAATTTCCCTGGACAAACATACACCGTCCGTTTCGTGCGTCTGATGCAAATTCGCTTTTCAAATACGCGATCGCGACAGGGTCCCAATCAATTGCCATCACGCGGCCGCGCGCACCAATATGTTTTAAAATTTCGCGCAAATGTCCGCCCTGTCCCGCAGTTGCATCAATGTATCGTCCGCCATTTCGGGGTTGCAAATACTCCAATGTTTTTTGTAAAAGAACAGGAATGTGCATACTGCTAAATCAGAAATTCTAAGCACTAATGTTCTCGTCTTCGCAAGAACTTTGTTCTTGCGAAGACTTTAATGTTCCAAATTCAAAACATTTTTGATACTAAGAATTTGGATTTTGGTCATTATTTAGAGTTTAGGATTTGTTATTTGGAATTTACCTAGATGCCTAGCTCCATTAATTGTTCCGCAATTTCCCCTGAGTCACGTTCGGTCTTATTTTTGTATTCGCCCCATTTGGAACTGTCCCAAATTTCCAATCGGTTAAATACGCCTGCTACGATAACTTTTTTGGTAAGTCCTGCGTACGTGCGCAAATGGTCGGGAACTAATATCCTGCCCTGGCTGTCCAGTTCAACATCGTGCGCGCCCGCAAACATCAATCGCGCAAACGCGCGCGAATTTGATTGTGTAAGCGGCAACACGGAAAGTTTTTGCGCAAGTTTTTCCCACTCGTCTTTTGTAAACACAAACAAACATGCGTCAAGACCGCGCGTGATCACCGCACCGCCGCTTACTTGTTTGCGAAACTTCACAGGAACGGCCATCCTGCCTTTTTGGTCAATGTTATGCTGATATTCTCCGATAAACATAATAAAATTAACGAATAACGAATTAATACAAATTTACGAATAAACGAATTACAATTACATAGATTACAATCAAGTTTTTTATAAAATATATTTCAAATGGCGAAATCAATGAATAAAATAATAAATTAGTACAAATATACAGATTTACTTATTTCTTTGGCGAATGACTTAGTTATCCACAGTTACCGCCACTTATCCACACACTTATCCACAATTCCCCACCCTTGGTATGTATTCTATGCTACTTGCGCCACCTGTCAAACCTTTGACTTATCCACAGGCTTCCTGAACTTCGACTCCGAGGCTCAATTTCAAGAAGATTGATGAAGAGCTTGCTAAATCCATCAACACTTCGACTTGTCCATATGTCCATAGGCGTTCAAGAATAGTAATAAACCTAAGCCATACTCAATGACGAAATTACAAGAAATGAAACAGGGAAAACGTACTATCCGATTGGACGATCGTCCAATCGGATAGTTAGGAACGATTTATTGGTTTATTCCTGTCGAGCCACAAACAACAAAACTGGGGGTTGTCCCCAGTTTTGTTGTTTGCAAATTTTTAGTGTTTCAAACACTACGCGTTATGTTTCACGATAATCACATCCCCTTCTTGCACCACATATTCCTTGCCTTCAGACCTGATAAGGCCCTTTTGGCGCGCCGCAGTCCACCCTGGAGCTTGTATAAGTTTTTCCCAATGAATTGCGTCCATACGGATAAACTTTTCCTGAAAATCCGTGTGAATCACGCCTGCGGCTTCGGGTGCGGTCATTCCCTTTTGAATAGTCCACGCGCGTACTTCTTTTTCTCCTGCTGTCAAAAATGTCATCAACCCCAGGGTCGCAAACGCTTTGACAATAATACGTTCTAATCCTGATTTTGCAATGCCGAACGATTCCAAATACGCTACTTGTTCTGATTCTGGTAAGTCCGCAAGCTGCATTTCGGTTTTCGCGCAAATGGCAATCACTTGGTCTATGCCTACGCCGAATTCTGCTGCGTATTTTTTTTCAAGTTCATCTGCATTTTTCAAATCGTCTTCCGAAACATTCAACGCAATGAGAATCGGTTTTGCAGTAAGCAAATGCACGTCGCGCGCATACGGCTGTTCGTCTTTTGCTAATCGGATATCGCGACCTGATATTCCCTGTGATAACGCAGTTTTGATTTTTTTCATCACACTCCATCGCTTTTGCGCTTCTTTGTCGGGTGTCACACCGGGGTCTTTTTGCTTATCCAATGTTTGCATGTCTGCCAACAACAATTCGGTTTGCACAACTTCAAAATCTTGTTTGGGAGCAACGCTTCCATGTTTAATAATATCCAGATCCGAAAACGCGCGCACCACATGACAAATCGCGTTCGTTTCGCGAATATGCGCAAGAAATTTATTTCCCAATCCCTCGCCTTTATGCGCTCCGGCAATCAAGCCCGCAATGTCCACGAATTCAACCGTAGCGGGCACAAGCGGCGGCATATGGTCAAGATTTTCAGTTTGTCGAATCATGTCCGCAAGTTTTTCCAAACGAACATCGGGCACAGGCACAACGCCCACATTCGGTTCAATGGTCGCGAATGGAAAATTGGCAACAAATGCCTGTTGTTTTTTTAATAGCGCGTTAAACAACGTTGATTTGCCGACGTTTGGCAATCCGACTATTCCTACACTTAAATTCATATGTTAGTAAAATGTAATAATACACAAAACGTATATAACGTCGAGTCCCGTACAGTGCGATAGCTTTGTTCGGGGCCGACGTTGGGAAGCCCAACAATGCCTACGCTCAGATTCATAGAATTATCATATATTTAATAGATAGAAACCAACACAATGTCGAGTTCCGTTGAAATTTATGACATAAATTTGTTCGGGACTCGACATTTGGTAATCCAACGATACCAACAGATAAATTCATACCACAAATTAACTTACAACTTACAGCTAACAACTAAAAACTATTCCAATATTCTTAAGAATTTAAGAATGGCCTCGCCACGCGACGTAAGTTTGTGGCGCACATTCGCATTGTCATACCGTTTTGCGATTAATCCTGCAAGTGCCATTCTCCGAATATGCTCTGAAGCAGTTTTATAGTTCATGTTGAGCATTTCAACAATCTCTACAACAGATAGTTCCGGCTCTCTATCAAGCAGCATAAGAATTTCTATTCTCCAATGATTGGAAAAACCCTTAACAATTTTTTCTAATTTAGAAAAGGCTTGCTTATTTTCTTTATCCATAATTTATATGTACTTGCGTTTAATCTATTATACGTATGCGTATTATACTACATAACCTTACCATTCTCAAATTCTCAAGAATTTAAGAATGGTTCTAATAAATTACCATTACCCCAAACAAAAAATGAAGCTGGAACTCTATTACCAAAACTCTGTTACTGCATGTTTTGCGTAGTGCATAATGTGGACAACATAGGATTCATCATATCATAAACAAATCTATATTGAATGGAAATCGCATTATGTACGCGATGCCCTACTAAGCAGAACAACCCCCGCTCTTTTGCATGTGCGCGATGTAGGGATCGGACCTACGACCTCTTCGATGTGAACGAAGCGCTCTACCACTGAGCCAATCGCGCATATTTCAGTTCACTATAACATAAAATTTTTAAAACCGCATGAATGAACACTGGCTTTCACACGGCAAAACGCCAAAAGTATTATCCTCCAAACGCTCTGCGCTTGCGTATATGATAAACGAAACCAAAACCAAAAATAGCACAAGCGTTACGACATATCCCAGCGCAAGAGGTTTGTATGTTTCTTTACGTACAGGCCCGAACCTCGAAAACAAAATCTTTTGCGCCCATTTGACATACCACTGAAACCTCTTGCCAAACTCTTCAAGATTAAATTGCTTTGCCTTTTCGTCAATCATATCAGGGCAAAGGAAAAAAATAAAATTAAGCACGAGCAAACCAAACGTAATGGGAACTAAACTCCACAATGACCAATATCCGATTGAGCCAAAAGAAAACAACATCGTCAGTTCGTCACAAATATATCCCGTCCCTATACCAATTGCCATCAATCCCGCGGCTCGAAACGATGTGCGATACAACATCAAGCCAATAAGCAATATGAAATATCCCCAGAAATAATGGTGATAATGCACGCCTTTAATAATAAGTCCGGAAAAAATACCCCATCGCACACTGGAAAAATATAGAATTGCGCGCGTAAACAAAATAATCAACACATACGAAAGCAAAACAATCCAAATATTTTCCTTGATAAAAAATTTCTTTGGCGCCTTGCTGTTCAATTTCATATATATTCAGTATACCAAAAAAATCCGCAGTGCGGGTTTTTTGGCATTTCACGAGAATTTGTTTTTATGCTGCATAAAAACAAATTCAAGCGCATGCATTCATGACCATTCTCATATTCTTAAGAATATGAGAATGGTTGCGTTATACTATACTGACGTATAGTCATGTGGAGCCCCGCGGGTTTACATTCGCGGCTCCTTTTTCGTGGCTTCGAGACGCGGAACCTTCACCCTGTTAAATAGTGCTGAAGGCAATTTAATAGGGTAAACCCTATTAAATACAGTTTCGCTGTTTATCTAACAAGGCAAGCCGTCCCGCACCAATTCCGCTAAGCGGAACTAGTGCGGGACGGGTGCGCAGGTAAATCCCGCACCGGTCCCATTAAACAGTACTGGTGCGTGGATAAAATAATATGAATGTCGCGGATGTGATTCGCAGAGCTTTATTTCAATTCAACACTAGCTCCGACTTCTGTCAAAAGTTTTTTGATATTTTCCGCATCGTCCTTGGAAACATTTTCCTTGACTGCTTTCGGTGCTGCGTCAACCAAATCTTTTGCTTCCTTGAGCCCAAGGCCGGTAATGTCACGCACAGCCTTGATAACTGCGATTTTTTGGTCGCCAACTGCTGTGAGCATCACGGTAAACGCGCTCTTTTCCTCGCCTGCTCCAGCGCCTTCGCCTCCTGCGTTTGCAGTCGGCGCTGCGACAACTGCCGCTTGCGCTTTGACACCAAACTTTTCTTCAAGTTCTTTAACCAATTCGGCAAGCTCAAGCACGCTCAATTTTTCAATTTCTGTAATAATTTTTGCGTATTTGTCAGACATAGATTTAACTAACTACTTATAACTAATAACTTACAACTTATGACTATTTTGTTTTCGACCTTAATATATAACTTATAACTCACAACTTATAACTTATGACCACTTTATTTTCAACTACTTTTTTGAGCCCTCAATCGCTTTCACGGTCATAACAAAATGCGCAAGATTATACTGCAAAGCATACACTAATCCTGAAAGAGGACTCGCAATAGCATTGACTAATTGGCCAATCAAAACCTCACGCGAAGGAATCTGGGCAAGCATCGTGACTTTTGATGTGTCAATAAATAATGCATCCATAAATCCGCCAAGCACTGCCAAACTGTTTTTGACTTTCACTTTGTTTGCGGTAGCAGACACGAACGAACGCACTGCTTTTGCCACATCAATCTCGTTTTGCTGTGCGTACACAATCCCAAACGAACCGGCGTATGTTTCCCAATTCGGAAACGCAAGCCCATGGGCGTCAAACACGCGTTTGACTAACGTTTTTTTCACCATGCGATACCCAGCGTCCAATGCCATAAGTTTTTTCCTGAATTCAGTGACATCAAGCGTTTTTGCGCGCGAAAAATCAACCAAAAAAATAATTGGGTTGTGTGCGACAATCGTTTCCAACTCCGTAAGCGCGGTTTGTTTTTGTTGTTTGGTAATGGCCATAACAATGTATCGATACGAATATACTAATTTATACTAATGATACGAATGGATACAAATATTTGTATTATTTAGTATTCATTCGTTCCATCGACAGGTGGATTGCCATTGTAATTCGAGGTGATACTTTAGAATAAAAAATTCTGCGTTTCCGCAGACAATATGAAATCGAGTATTTCTCGATGGGCAAATTTAATCCTTCCAGAACCCATTGTCTTCGAAATCGCTTTTAGTAGTATAGCAGCAATATAAGTAATGTGCAAGCCCCCACACCAAAATTTGGTGTGGTGGCATACCCTGATTAAAAATAAACGCAGGCAGAGCTATGCTCTGCCTGCAAGGATGTTTGGTATCTTATTATCCCCCAAAGATATCTAACATCCATTCTAACATCTCTCCAAAAATACGATAGCCATCATCCTCCAGTTCTTTGACGAACTGATTGATAGCCTCCACAATACCCTGTCGTGAACAGGGATCTGTTGTAAAGTATGAATATCTTTGGGGACCAAATGCCCCAAAGAAATCATACTTACAGCCGCCGCCTCCGGTGACCATCCATGAAACACTTGCATTTGTGTAGTCATCCCACAAATGCAAGGTACCCTTGCGGGGGTTGAACTCGGCTGCTGTCCAGCCATCGATGACGGCAACCCTTGCCGCTGGGGCAATGCTGTGGATGTAATCCACAGCCCCCTCAATCCCCACGACCATTGCGCCGCGGCACGGCTCGCTTGCCGTACAGGCGGTATAAGCCACAATGGTCACGACGACCGAGACCGCCAGTGGGTCATTTGCAACCCCCCAGACGGTTAAGTCATCAGCGGCAGCTACGCCGCTGACTGCAAGGACTATAGGAACCGAAGAGTTAAAAATTTCATCGGCTCCGATCTGCCCCGGGGCGTAAATTACATAATAATCCCCATTGGGTAGGTCTTGCGGGATGACGGTTGGCGCGATCTCGGCTTTGGTCGCCGGACCGCAGGCCGCGAGCACCATGCTCACGATCACGAGAAAAACAAAAAACTTAAAATTGGTTTTCATTTTTCTGCCTCCTAGCAGAATTATCCGAATCGGCAGGCCAACCGATTCGAGGTTAGATTATGAGAGAACTTTGGCCTGATAAAATATAGCATAATGCGCCATATTCGTCAAATAATACTTTAATACCTTGCATTGACTAAAATGCCGTTATTATGATATTGTCAACAAGATTGCGAAAGGAGGTACCATGAAAGATAAAATTTATCGCAATCCCCCAGCTCAATTGTGGGCTGAGGTAGGGTATGAGGCAGCAGCGCTGCCTCAGCCGGTGAGAATAACTCACCGATTTTATCAAAACGGCGTCCTGATTTCCAAGCGGACCTATGGTCCGCGAGGAGAACGCCGTCCCCCAAAAAAAAGCGACCCTGACATACAAGGTCGCTTTTTCTTTTCATAATATCTATACCCTGTTAGAAATAGCCAGCCCATAAGCCCTACTGGCGCGCTTGCGCGCGGGCGAGATTTCTAACGGGGCATACACAAACATCAAAAATTTTGATATAGTATTGCTATGCCAATCTATCCCCTACGAAATAACTATTTGTCAAGGCCCCGACCGAAATGTCGAGACTCAACTTGCAGACCTGCCCGCAATGCTTCGCATAGCGATAGTAGGCGGGCCTGCCCGCCAAGGCCTTATGCCGATGTAGTTTAATGGTAAAACAGTGGTTTCGCCCGCCTGCCAGTCGCATAGCGCCGATGTAGCTCAATAGGCAGAGCAATCCCTTCGTAAGGGATAGGTTGGAGGTTCAATTCCTCTCATCGGCTCCAAGCGCTTGGCGGGCAGGTAAACCACGGACGACAGTTCGATTCTGTCCATCGGCTCAGACTTAGGCTATGGCAGGCGGGGCAGCTTCCTTTGATTACGAATTTTTGATAAAGTAGGGTTCGAGCGAAATCGTAAATATACTCTAAGGATAAGAAAGTGCGGGAAGGTCGTGGGCTTCTTTTCAAATCCTGAATCCTGAATCTTGAATCTTGAACAAATTCCAATTTCCAAAACCCAAAATAGTGTCTTCGCAAGAACAAAGTTCTTGCGAAGACGAGTGCATATTCGCATGACGCGTAATTTCATCACAATTCAAAAACAGCGCGCGAAAATCATTGACGCCATACGGCTGTTTTTCAAGCACAAGGGATTTTTGGAAGTGTTCACGCCAACATTTGTGAAATTGCCCGGCATGGAACCGTATCTCAATCCCCTGCCGTACACGTTTCAAGATGAAAAAAACAAATCATACAAAGGATATGTCATTACCTCGCCCGAGTATTCGCTGAAAAAACTGCTCTCACGAGGATTTCCCAACATATACCAAATGGCAACCGTATTCCGTCAAGGAGAAAGTTTTGGCCCAATGCACAATCCTGAATTCACCATGCTGGAATGGTACCGTCCGCATTCGGATTACACACAGATTATGAAAGACGTGGAACAATTGACCTGCGCAGCTGCTTTGGCAGTGCATAAAACTCTTTTAATTCCTTTTGGTAATACGATTATCAACCTGAAACAACCGTGGCAAAAAATCTCGGTCAAACAGGCATTTCAAAAATACGCGCACGTGAATCTGGATAACGCACGCACAGTTTCATCATTCCGTAAACAACTGGGGCATAAACCATACCCTATTCCGAAAAATGCAAACTGGGACGATTTGTTTTACACCGTATTTTTAAACGACATTGAGCAGAATTTTCCCAAAAACAAGCCGATAATTGTATATGATTATCCCTTGCCGCAAGCCGCGCTTGCAAAAAGAAAACCCTGCAGTAGAATTACGGCAGCTCATGGCGCAAATAAAAGCCGTAATTCACTGCAGGGTAAACTCCCATCTTTCTACGCAGAACGCTTTGAAGCATATATCGGCGGCGTGGAAATCGGCAACGCGTTTTCAGAACTCACTGATTGGAAAGAACAATATACTCGTTTGAAACATGAACAAGCGCTGCGCAGAAAACTCGGCAAAGATGCATATGCCATTGACATGGATTTTATCGCCGGGCTCAAATCAGGCATACCAGAAACAGGCGGCATTGCTGTAGGCGTAGAACGTTTGCAAATGGTTTTATTGAATATCCAAGACATTAATGATTTGATGACGTTTCCCGTAAACACTTTGTTCAAATCTGAATAAAAACGCGGTACAATGTTTGTGACTAATAACTAATAACTGATGACTGATGACGAATAACTGATAACTAATGACTAAGTCAATATGCGTTCCACAAACGAATTTGAAAAAGGAATCGTACTTAGAATTGAAAACGAGCCATGGCAAATCGTTGAGTATCATTTTGTGAATCCGGGCAAGGGCGCGGCGTTTACGCGCACCACTTTGAAAAATCTCAAAACCGGCAAGGTTGTTGAGCGCGCGTTCAAATCAGGAGAAGCATTTGAGGAAATAGAACTGGAACGCAAAAAAGGCGTATTCTTGTATAAGGATAGAAGAAACGCGGTGTTTACGATTGGTGAAGCAAAACAACGCATCTCATTCCCAATTGAACAACTCAAATGGGAATTGAACTTCTTAAAAGCAAACACCGAAGTCATAGTTATGCACCTTGACGAAAAGCCGTATGCTATTTCTCTCCCGGCAAAAATGGAACTCAAAGTAGTGGAGGCGCCGCCGGCAATCAAAGGAAATACCGCAACTGGCGGGAAAAAAGCGGTTGTGCTAGAAACCGGATACAGCGTTAATGCCCCGCTTTTCGTAGAACAAGATGATGTGATAGTAGTAAACACTCAAACAGGCGAATACTGCGAAAAAGCAAAATAATCATTTTATCAACGCACGACAAACCAAAGCGGGTAACAAGTGGTTCGACTACGCTCACCACAAGTCGAACCAATGTCTCAACCTTGCCCGTCCTCCGCAGTAGCAAAATTGAGCGGGATACCAGAATCGGACTGGCGTCTTCAGCTTGGGAAGCTGACATACTGCCACTGTACTAATCCCGCATAACTGCTACGGAGGATGGAGAAAGCACATATACTACCACTGTACTAATCCCGCTTTTTGTATTCTTTATTTTCCAAATAATCTTTTCAACCAGTCAATAAGCGTATTGGATTCTTGCGGTTGCGACGTTGGGCTTGGAGATATAAATAATACCAATGTTTCGCCCGGCTTTGCGTAATTCAGGCGTTTTTTCACCTCCATTTCTTTAACTGAATCAAGTTGAATAGACTGGGCAAACTGCTTCAGGTCTGCGTTTTCCTGCTGGAGTTTTGTATATTCTTTTTGTAAATGTTCAAATTGAAAAACCAAATCATTGCGCTTGACCCATGTCAAAATCGCGACATAACATACAATAACAGCTAACACACCGAATCCGATTGTCCGAAGTTTGTTCATATGTATGAGTATACCCTGTAGTGAATTTTCAACTTAATTAACGTTCATTCTCATTACATTATTAACCTTTAGTATACACGACTATTTCTTTTTGCGATATCCGATATTTTTTTGTCGCTTCGCGACCGTTGAAAATCTACTACGGGGTATACCCTGTAGTGAGTTTTCGGCTGCTTTCAGCTTCCCGCTTTGCGGGATGCCGAAAATCTACTACGGGGTATACCACGCAAAGAATTTTCGGCTTAATGAATCGTCTATCAACATCGCCCAGTCCTTTTGGCTTATTATGGCTTTTCAAAAGAGCAGGACATCGCCCCCACACCTAATTAGGTGTGGGGGCATCGCAATACGATATTTTCTCTACTCGTTTTTTGTCATCTGAAAAACCTTAAAAAAGATTGATGCAGGGACATCTACAACGCCGTAGAGCGCCCTGCGCTTTTTGCCTTTTTGCTGTTTTTTCCATAACTTCATTTTGCGCGTCCGGTCTCCGCCGTACAAATGCCCGGTCACATTCTTGCGCGAAGCGGCAAGCGTCACGCGCGCAATAATTTCAGACCCGATAGCTGCTTGTATCGGCACGCTAAATACTTCCGGCGGCAGCAGTTCTTTTAATTTCTCAATAATCGCCAATCCCAAGGCACGGGCTTTTTCTTTTGGCACAATGCGCGAAAATGCATCCACTACTTCACCGTGCACCAAGATATCCAGCTTGACCAGATTCCCCTGCATCCATTCAGTAACCTCATAGCTCACGGACGCGTATCCTTGCGATACGCTTTTCAATCTATCGTAAAAATCCAAAATAACATCAGCAAGCGGCATATCAAACTGAACCAACACATTTCCCAATGAAATATTTGAAACATTCCCAGAAACTCCGCGCCGTGCGTGGATAACATTCAGCACTCCGCCCACATACGCACTTGGCGTAATAATCTCTCCGTGCACCCATGGTTCGCGTATAGAAAGCAATTGGTCAGACGTTGGCAAATAGCTTGGTGTAAATATGTCGCGAACAGTTCCATTTTTGAGCACTGCCTCGTATTTGACAGATGGCGCAGTGATAATCGGTTCAAGCCCGTATTCGCGAAACAAGCGCTCTTTGATAATTTCTAAATGAAGCGTTCCCAAACAACCAATGCGAAAACCCTGGCCGAGCATTTCCTGACGTTCACGCGTAAATGAAAGCGATGCGTCATTAAGTTTGAGTTTTCCCAACGCGTCTGCCAACGCGTCAATGTCATCAGTTTGCGCAGGATACATGCTGACAAACACCACTTGCTGGGGTTCGTGGTATCCTGGAAGCGGCGTGATGCTTTGGGATGCTGCCGCACACGCGTCGGCAAGCGTCACAGTATCGCCTACCCGCACCACATTCGGGTCTTTAATTCCCGTTGCGATGTATCCGATTTCCCCTGCATACAACGCATCGCAGGAAACAAGCAGCGGCTTAAAAAAACCAACATCAATCGCTACGGCCTGCGCTCCGGTTGCCATGCATTGAATGCGGTCATTTTTCAAAACTGTTCCGTCCATAATTCGCACAAACGCCACAACGCCTTTATACGCGTCGTACAGCGAGTCAAAAACTAATGCGGTAAGCGGCGCGTCGCGATTGCCTTGGGGGCATGGAATTTTTTGCACAACTGCGCGAAGCAATTCCTCTGTCCCCTGCCCTGTTTTTCCGGAAATGGAAAAAATATCTTCAGGACTCTGATGCAACAGATGCGCAAGTTCTATGCGTAATTCTTCAATCTTTTCAGGCGGTTGCGGCAAATCAATTTTATTCAACGCACCAATAATGACCAGCCCCTGTTGTTGCGCAAGGTGAAGATTTGCCAATGTCTGCGCCTGAATGCCCTGGCTTACATCAACCAAAAGAATCGCTCCTTCAACCGCGGCAAGCGAACGCGATACTTCGTACGAAAAATCAACGTGGCCGGGAGTATCAATCAGGTTGAGTATATACTCAACCTGCGCGGAACCTCGCGGAATTGACGCAGAAGGTCGCGGAAAACGAGCGATATCATATACAACTCTTTTAATTTCAAGATTTTTACTGCCAAAATTAACAAGCAAGGCCAATTTATAATCAGAACCCTTAAGATAACTCCATAATTGCTCAATTTGCGGGCGGCCAATCTCAGGCAATGCTTTTAATTCAATAATAATTTTATTCTCAATAATAAAATCCGGCTGATAATTGCCAACTTTTTTGCCATTATAAAAAATACTAATACTCTTCTCAGTTTCAAACTGTAATCCTTTTTTATTAAATTCCTGCACTAATGCATTATGATAAACATTTTCCTTATGACCCAAGCCCAAATATTTTCTAACCTCAAAAACAGCACCTCGTATTTTATAAGTTATATCTTTATATAATAATTCGTTTTCCGCGTCATTCCGCGTTTCAGTCCGCGTCATTCCGCGGTCAGGATGGTATACCATCCTGACAGGCGCCATTTTTATTGTAATCCCCCGCTCTCTTTCCAAATCTAATTGGTCAAGATATTGAGGTTTCATCTGGCGCGGCTCAACCGTATGCGTCAATTCCAAAAACCGATCAGCCAATGTTGACTTACCATGGTCCACGTGCGCGATGATGCAAAAATTCCGTATCGCTTCCTGCTCCGTATTTGTGCTCCTACGCATGGCTATCTCAATTTATTTGCGCCGTATTCTCTTCCTCGCGATGATTTTGTTCGTCGGCAAACACAGACACATCAATCAATTTATATATCAATACCGCAATTCCCATTGCCGCAAGCGATATGGCGCCGCTGATGCTTGTACGCACAAACGTAACGCCGAACCCATTTCCCTGCATGAAAAAATCCAATAGCATATACGCTGCTCCACCGGGAAGAGCGCCGATAGCTCCTATTGCCAAACCGCGTTGTATCGCATAGCGCAATTTCGGAAACGATACCGCGCCTAAACGCTTAGAAAGCAAAAACAGCAAATACACAGTTGTCAGCACCACTCCTATCACCATCCCCGCAGCAAGCCCTGGGGCGCCGATACGACTGCTGAGAAACCATGTGCCGGGAATAATAAATCCCAAGGATGCCAACACGGCAAAAAGCGGATGCTTCGTGTCTTCCATGGCAAAAAATGTCCGAATCAAAAGCATCAGTAGGCCCTGAAATGGAATTCCAATCGCAAACACGATAAGCGTCAATGTTGTTATGTTCTGGTCTTGCGCAACGAAATTCCCATATCCAAGCAAAAACCGCACCACGGGTTCGCTAAAAACAACCAAAAGCATCGCAAGGGGAATAAGCCATAAACATGTTTCTGCGGCAGAACGGTCAAAAACTCTGATGAACGCTTGTTTTTCTTTATCGCGCGAACCGCGCTCCGAACGCACCCATAAATCAGCCAAGCGCGGGAATGCAACGGTCACGAACGACAACGCAATCACGGTTTGAGGCAGCGCTTGAATGGAATCGGCAAATGAATATATGGCAAGCGACCCTACGGGCAAAAGCGACGCAAGAATGGTAATCCAAAACAGAACGAATTGGTTCATCACCAGCGTCATAGAACGCGGAATCATCAACAACATCATATCCTTGATATCACCATACACTTCGCGAAACCGAAACGAAAATCGAAATTCAAGATTGCGAAGCGTAGGAATCTGAACTAACGCATACGCAAGCGACCCCAACACAACACCCCACGCCACACCAGCTATGCCCCACCATTGCGAAAACCAGACCGTGCCGATGATAATCCCGCCATTATAAAACACGGGCGCAAGCGTTGAAATGAAAAATCGCTTGAAGATTTGTAAAACATTCGCAAACAAATTCGCAAGCGCCATGCCAATGGGCTGCAGCATCAAAATCCGCAGCAAAACGCTCAACTGGTCAAGTTGGCTTGTTGAAAATCCCGGGGCTAAAAATGATGCAAATGCGTGCGAGGTGATAAATACCGCGATGGCGCCCAATCCCAACACCAACGAAAACAGCCACATCAAAGAACTCAATAATTTCCACGCTTCGTCTTTTCCGCGAAGCAACACGCGCGAAAAAATAGGGAAAAACGCTCCGGAAAGCGTGCTAAAAATGAAAATATTATACAACAAATCTGGCACGCGAAACGCAGCAAAATACACATCAAGCGACGCGCTTGCTCCAAACCGAGACGCGAGCAATGAATTTTTCAAAATTCCTAAAAAAGAACCGACAATCGTCGCGCCTCCAACAATAAAAGCGCCTGTTTCCAAAGATTTCCGCTCAAATCGCGCAAACCGTTCAAAAAAAGTCATACCCTGTAGTGAAATTTCGACTTAACAAACGTTCATACTCATTGAATCATTGACCTTATAGTATATCCAACTATTTCTTCTTGTGATACTTTATATTCTCTGTCGCTTTGCGACTGTCGAAATTCTACTACGGGGCATACCATACGATTATATCGCATTTTCATCTTGTCGGTGATGTATCAACGCATCAATTATAATATCCACATTGCCGCCTAAAATCCGCGAGATGTTTTTCCATGATGCGCCGATGCGGTGGTCTGTGATGCGGTCTTGTGGAAAATTGTATGTGCGTATTTTTTCCGAGCGCTCGCCCGCGCCGACTTGCTGTTTGCGTTCCTTGGCAAGTTTTGATTCGTCTTCTTGTTTTTTCATTTCATAGAGTTTGGCTTTCAAAATCATCATTGCCTTTTCCTTGTTCTGGTGCTGATGCCGTTCTGACTGGCATCGAATGACTATGCCGGTCGGAATATGTTTGATGCGCACACTCGTTTCAACCTTGTTCACATTTTGTCCGCCCGCGCCGCCGCTTCGCAAAAATTCTATTTCCAAATCTTTTTCAGGAATTTCAATATCCGCATGCACGCAGTCAAGCTCCGGCAACACCGCAACGGTTGCGGTTGAGGTATGAATGCGTCCTGCTTTTTCCGTTTCCGGAATCCGCTGAACCCGATGCACGCCGCCTTCATATTGAAGCAGCGCATACACGCTTATGCCTTTTATTTCGCATACAACTTCTTTATACCCGCCCAATTCGTCCTTGTTTTCATCAATCAATGCCATATCCCATCCTTTGAGCTCCGCGTATTTTGTATACATGCGGAACAGGTCGCGCGCGAATAACGCGGCTTCATCGCCGCCGGTTCCCGCGCGAATTTCCAAAATGACCTTGGTAATAGACGCCGCGTCGCGCCCCGCATCTTTTCCGTCCGAACGCGATGCATCTATATGACTTTCCAAAACACGGATGCGTTCACGCAACGAATCAATTTCGTTTGAATATAATGTTATCAATTCAGAATCGGATTCTTGCAATGCAAGCGCTTCTGTTTTTGATATTTCAAATTCCAGCGTCTGAATAGCGCGTATATTCTCAACAACCGCGTTCAGTTTACCGAGTTTCTTGCTCGCTTCAATGTACGCCCGTTTCTGCGTCGCCATATCCAACGACTTCAACAGATTCTCTGTATTTTCGTATTCTTTCAAAATAATTTGGTATGCTTGTTTCATGGAGCTCCACGGGCGAAGCCCGTGGTCTTCTGGCGTAAGGGATAAAATCCAACCCCGCCCTTTTGGTATTGAATAATCTGAATTTCTGACCAAAAGGGCGGGGCTGGGCTGGATACGCGTTATTTCTCGTGCAGCGGTTTTGGCGTATGCGTGATGCGCTGTCGTTTTTCACTTTTGATTGCTTGTTTTTGCGTGCGCGCCATTTTTTTCTTTACGGTCGCATGCGCCGCTTGAGCATACGCGCTCTTTTTCAGTTTTGCCTGAAACTTTTCCACGCGGCCGGCAGTATCAACAAGCTTTTCTTTTCCGGTATAAAGCGGATGGCATTGCGAACAAATTTCCACTTCCATAGATTGTTTTGTCGCGCCAATTGTAAACACATGCCCGCATGCGCAGGTTATTTTCGCGTTCGGATAATACGCAGGATGAATATCTTTTTTCATATCAATACATTACATATAACGAGAAAGGATTCGTAAGCCGGATTCTGTTTCCCCGCCTGCATCCCGCAAATGGCGGAAAGCATTGCGGCAAGGTATCCGATCATTACTCTAGGCCCTTGATTACTCTCGGGCTCAAGCCCTTCGACAAGCTCAGGGCAAATTGCGGCACTCCAACCAATGCTCCGCATTGGAAGCACGAAACTCGAAGCACGAAACAAATTAAAATATTTAAATTCTAAACGTTTCGGATTTCGAATTTCCAGTGCGGAGCACTGGAGGCACGGCCTTGTACCCCGTAAGGATTTAGCCGTTTCATCGCAGCCCTAGACAAAGACCCACCAAAGTTTTGATAATGATGAGCCTGCTTTATAGCTGCGCTCGCCCTCCTACGCATAAAGTCACCGACGCTTCATAGCTATGGCGACGAAACGCTTCGAAGGGCGCCTCGGCGCTTTCGCGACTCGGCGTCTCTGTTCGCACCTCTACCGCTGCTCCGCATTGGTAACTCATAACTCACAACCAACAACTAATAACGAATTTTATTGTTAGTCTTTAGTTATTTGTCATTAGTCACCAGTGCGAAGCAACGGTGGCGGGTGTTACCCGCTACGTTGTTGATTTTGCCTACCTGAGGTAGTTACAAAATCAACAGGTATCCGGACTTTCCTCCCCGCTCCAATTTTGCTCCCGAGTATCACTGTGAACAATAATATTTTTATATTACCGTGGATACATCGCGCGGCACTGTTCCCGAATAGGGATCCCGCATTTACGGGATGTGCCGCTTGATAACTCAAAGGCAAAATTGGGGCGGGGCGATCGGACGGTCCCTTCTCGAAACATAAGTATAACAAAAAACAGCGCGATATGCAAGTTGCTTGCCAACGCGCCAGTCCCGTCTGACAAGATAGTCCATGAATGACTGGAATATTTGATGTTCTTTCTTTTTCAAGAGTTTGCCTTTTGCAAAATGGAAATTTGTTCTGCGTAATAACTTACGCGTTCCATCACCCGTGCTCCGTACGAATACAGATAATACCGCCACCTGCTCCCCGCGTAGTATTTTGCCGCTGCAATACGTTCAGACGCATACGTCTGGTCTCGCGCTCCTGCGTCAGCCAAATACAACGCAGTAGCCAAAAACGCATCGCGCGGATTCCATGGTGAAGGATATGAACCGGTAATTTTCTGAATTCGGTCTTTATACAACATC
The DNA here is from genome assembly GCA_001872485.1 of Parcubacteria group bacterium CG1_02_44_31. GTDB lineage: Bacteria > Patescibacteriota > Minisyncoccia > UBA6257 > Brennerbacteraceae > UBA1567. The sequence goes on along the minus strand of MNWK01000036.1, from coordinate 8,442 downwards.
CATGTGGAAGGCAAAAATTGCGCAACCCCCATAGCTCCGCCATACGACCCATCGCTGAGAATCGGGCACGAAACAGGCATAGAATCCGGATTGAGCCCCAATGCCTGTGTAATTTGCGCAAACAAAGGCTTATCGCGCGTAGGATGCATTGCGGTTTGCCATGAGCACTTGCCTACATTTTTCCCCAAAGCGGATTCTCTGTCCAGAACAGCCAAAATCAGCGCGGAACGCACGCCTGCTTGCCCGGACGCAAAATCAGCATATTTTAAAGCATCTTCAAATTTAATCTCTCCTCCTCCCAATAATTCATATAACTGCGCCCGAATTTGCGCAGCGGTCTGCTTGGACTTTTGGAGCAAGCTCTGATACGCGTTCTCTTTTCCTTTTGTATCAGCCAAAAGTTTGTTTTTTGCTGCGCCCTGATTCGCTAACGCTTGACGCTGATTTGCTTGCAACTGGCGCAAACTTTGTTGGTCTTCTCGCCTGCTAACTAAATCTTCTTGCTGTGTTTCTAAATTTGTTTTCAGCACCTTAATCTTGTCCAGTTGTGCTTTTGCCTGTTCTTGAACTACAGTTTGGGCATTTAATTCATCAAAAAATGTTGAAATAGTACCCTGTGCCACAAGCATTTCAAGCAATGATATGCGGTCCATTTCATATAAATTATTCAAGGAACCTGCCAACACTTTATGTGCCGTGTCGATTTTCGATTCCGAATCTTTGATATCCAATCCCACGTCCGTAACGCGTAAATTTAACCGTCGAATTTCTAAATCAAGCGATTTGATTTGTAAATTTATGCTGGCGATTTTGGCGTTGAACAGTTTAATTTCATTGGCGAGCGTCTTTTTCTGTCCTTGGATATCAGCGATGTTTTTTTCGTATTGGTCAATCTGATTTTGGATTTGAGTCAGCTGATTTTCAAGATTCTGCCGTTCTTCAAATGTATCAGCAAACAATACGGACGGTCCAAACGAAAACGAAACGGGCGCATTCGCAAAATCGGTGCGAAGATTAAACACCATTATACACGATGCAAATATACATAACCACAATGCAAAACGGCCGTATGCTTTGATACGAATATGGTGTATTGACATCGCAACATGCCTGCACACCGAAGTGCGTTCCGGCACGCAGGCGTGCCTGCCCGCATCCTGCAAACAGCGGGGGACGACACAGGCAGGCCTGCCGTACGGTATCTGCTTTTCCACCAACACCGTGACGCGACGCGCTCTTTTTTTAATATCCTCAATCATACGCATTGAGAATAATTACGCTTGAAATATCTTGATGTCCCCTGTATGAACGCGGCCATCTTTATTTCTTTTCTTGCTTGGATTTTTTTTCTTGCTTGGGACGCCTGGCGCCCCTTGGAACGTCTGACGATTGTTGTTTGTCGTTTTCCCCTTGTTCCTGCTCTTCAACTTCTTCTTTTATCTTCCCCGCTAATTCAGGCTCTTTCATGGACTCTGTAGAAACTGCTTCCATCGCTGCAAGCTCTTCTTCGCTTACCGGCGCAACTGCGGACACCACAGGAGTACTTAGGTCAATACGGCACACAATACCTTCGGGCAATTTCAAATCTCGGATATAAATGGTTTGGTCAAAAGAAACCAAGTTGGAAATGTCAATGGAAATGTTCTCCGGAATATGAAGCGGCGAGCATTCAACACCTAATTCTTCAATATTTTTCATCATCAAGGCGCCTTCTGCTTCAAGCGGAGATGTGCCGAACAAGACAATTGGTAAGTCCACATGGACTTTTTTCTTCGCGCTGAACGCATATATATCAACATGCATAATTGTTTCCTTTATCGGGTCGCGCGAGATTTCATGGATAAGAACTTGATGCGTTTCCTTTTTGCCTTCCGTGTCTTCAATATCAAGCGCCACCACTTCGTTTGGTTTCATGAAATGCAAAAATTTTTGCAGCTGGACCGCATCAATTTCAATAACACGGTTTTGCTTCACATCCGGACCGTATACCACTGCGGGAACCATGCCAGCTGCGCGGTTTGAAGCAACGCGCTTGCCCGTTACGGTTCGCACATGTGCTGATAATGTCTGTGTCATATGAAACTAAGTGTACCACAAAAACGTGGGAAACACAATTCCTGCATAAAATAAACGAATAATACCATTATATTTCACATGCGCCACCGCCGCACGCATACTCTTTTGCTCCGCTTGTTTCGTCTTGCTTTTCGTATAGATATAATTTCGAGAAATCAACGTGTTCGTAAATTTTTGCCAATTTTTCGTATGTTTCTTTATCTATTTCTTCATACGGCGCGAGTTGATACACATGATTATCGCGCGGCAAAAAAGTCAACCCACCGACAATTTCCCAGTTCCGATAGATCCAATCCGCTACTTCTATCCATTCATTATCCCCTACATAAATAGTTGCTGAAGGATTATGTTCGGTAAAGTGTATTTTCAATAACTTCCATTGTTCAAGCAACTCTATCGCTGAAATATCATCTTTTACTATTGATCCTTCCGGCGATTTAATTGGAAACTCAACAACAAACGTTGTCGCATTATCCGCGCGTTGACCAACTTCTGGATACACGGGTACCCCTTGATCGCGAAGCATTTTCAATATGGGGTCGGTCGTATTTATTCTGACGCGACGAATATAATACTTCGAAAAACGGGGATGCATACCAGAAGCGGTATCCAAAAACTGGGAAGAATTGCCCGATGGTTTTACGCACGTTACACACGTTGATGGACGAATTTTAGACCGTTTTGCGTACTTTCTATTGGTCTTAATTGCTTCTTTGCGCATTTCTTCAAGAACTTTTGCATTCCGCACCACTACGTTATCCCAGTATCCAGTCAAAGAAACTCCAAGCAACATTTCTTCTTTGCAATTTTTCTGCCAATCAGACGACAGATACGGAAAATACGTCAGAAGAGCCTGGTATGTTCCCAGAATAGTCGCGTATTTTATTTTCTCCAAAAGGGTTTTTCGTGTATCTTCGGGACGAATAACAATGCCGGACAAATTGCAAAATTGTTTTGAACGTAAAATAATCTCTCCGCATGGGTTAACGCCCGCCGTATCTAAATACTTTTTGAATTTTCTCCAGCGGCGTGAAGGGAGCTGTTTTTCAAGACACCCTCTATTAAAAATACCCCGTTCCCCTGTACCGCTCTTCATAAGCGCAACCCATTCGTCAAGAAACTCAGCTGTGGTTGGTTTTTGCGTATAAACCGCAGAGTTATTCGCCATGCTTCGCTGCGGCTCAGTAATAAAAAACTGACCGGCCTTCGCGTTTCGCATTTCGTTATCGTCTAAATCCGACAAAGAAATAATCGAGCTTCTACGCACACCTCCAGAAACCACAACCTCTCCGATTTTACAAATAATATCGTGTACATCAATGTTGGATAAACGTCTGCCCTGTTTTGCCAACATTTTTTGACGCGCAAAAACGAGCAAACTCTTCAATGGTTCTGGGCCAGAAGCTCTGCCACCCATAGTCTTTAACCGCGCTCCTGCTGGACGGACTTTTGAATAATCAAAGTCAATATCTTTACCCGAAGCCCATGCTGAAAGCCCAAGCGTAATTGCATTTGCCCATCCCTCCTTACTGTCCGCAACGACATGCGTTTTCAATTTCTTACCAGATTGTTTTGCTATTTGCGGTAACCCTTGCACCACGTGACTCTCCACCGAAACGCCAACTCCGGCGCCGCACATCAAAATATATGCCATTTCACCAAAATCCCTCCAGCAAGAAGGAGCAACAAAAGAACAATTATAAGCAGCCACATTGGTTTTCTTGGCCGCATCTCCGGCTGCCCAAATCAAGCGCATTGAAGGAATAATATCTTGCTCAAGAATCATCAGGTGGATTTTTTCATATTCTACATCAGTCAATCTTTTCTTCATCTTATTTTTCATAAAAACCATAAACCGGTCAACTGTCTCTGGCCATGTTTCTCTGCGTCCCTCTTTTTCAACCCAACGCGCATATGATTTGTAATATACCAATTCAGACAAAGGGTTTTTAAAATATTTCTTGCTTTCATTGAATTTCTTTCTCACGTCGTCCGGCACACCCAACCCCTTTTTCCGTAAATCAGTATGTTGTTGACGATACAATATGTACGCCTTTGCGGTCTCCGGCAATTTATGAAGCATGAGGTTTTTCTCTACCAAATTCTGAATGCCTTCTACGGTCGGTAAAAAATCTTTTTGATCCTTTGCTATAGCCAGTAAATCATTTAACACGCTATCCGCAACGCGATGAGCATCCGCTTCTGTTCCTTCCTTGGTTGACAATAACGCTTTATAAACAACTTGAACAATTTTGTCCAAATCAAAATCTTCGATTGACCCATCTCGTTTGCGAATTTTGGTTACGGCGTTTTGCTGATACATAATCCTATGAATCTTGATTAAATTTATGGCTGGATTGTATCACTCGCGCAACAAAAAACAGTGGATAAAAACTAACCGTCCCATACGGGTTTTGCCGATTTACGGCATCATACAAATTACACCAAGTCAACACATCGGCAACACAACAAAAAATCAGACATTATTTTCAAAACATTGTCAAAACACAACGCACCAAAATCAAAAAAAACGGGCGTACGCCCGTTTTTAGTCCGCATAACAAGATAAAACCGCCCCAGTACCAGACCCGCGTTGCGGGACAGTAACGGGGTTTCAGCTCTTGAAATCCAAAATGCGCAATGCCACGAATGCCAACGTGGAATACCTTATGCGGCATTCAATCAGCCCGTTGAGCTTCGCTGGGTTTTTTTCTTCGCAAAAATGCCGGCTCTTCCAAACCTTCAAACTGCTTCATCTTTTCGCTCAACATATCTTTGTGCGATTGCGATTCCTCTGTTGATATTTCCGCAATGTGTTTTTGTTCGTATCCCAATGGCAGCGCGCGCGACGCAACAGACCCGCTGTCCTCGCCAAATCCGGTTGCAATCACTGTGATTTTCATATCGCCTTTACCCAATCTATGGTCAAATGTCGCTCCGAAAATGACGCGCGCGTCTTGCGCGATGGACGCAGTAATCGTTTGCGCAGCTTGTTGAACTTCTAACATTGTGAGGCCTTCGCGGCTAGAAATATTCAATAGCACATGATGCGCGTTCTCCATAGTCATGTCCAGCAGCGGCGACCCAATCGCACGATTTGCCGCGTCGTGCGCGCGGTCTTTTCCTTTTGCCATACCGATGCCCAAAAGCGCAGGACCAGAATTTTGCATAATAGTTTTTACATCTGAAAAATCAACATTGATGAGCCCGGGTTTCATAATAATATCGTATACCGCTTGCACGCCTTCGCGCAAAATTTCATCAATATGCCAAAATGCTTTTTTCAAAGATGTATCCTGTGAAATAACATTGAACACACGGTCATTGGAAACCGTAATCAACGCGTCAACGCAGTCGCGAAGCATAGCCCACGCGCGAGAGGCAATGGCGTAACGTTGCGTACCCTCAAACGAAAACGGCATAGTCACGATTGCCACGCACAAAGACCCTTGACTGCGCGCAATTTGGGCAACCACCGGCGCGGCGCCAGACCCTGTTCCTCCGCCTAATCCGCATGTCAAAAAAACCAATTCCGAACCCTCAAGGGTTTTTGCGATTTCTTCTTTATTTTCTTCGGCAGCTTGCCTGCCAATTTCGGGGTTCATGCCCGCCCCACGACCATGCGTCAGGTGTTTTCCAATCTGAACCTTTTTTGAAGCGCGGCACATTTTCAAATCCTGCGCATCGGTATTGAACGCAATTGTTTCAATACCTTTCATAATCCCTTCCATGCGCGTCAATGCGTTTCCACCCGCGCCGCCTATGCCGACAATTCTTATTTTGGGCAAAAAAACGTTTAGCTGTTCCTGCTGACGGGAAACCAACAATTCATGTATTTGTTTTGCAGCATGTTTTTCCCGCTTCTTTGACGCTTTGTTTTGCGTTTCCCGCTGCAAGGATTTTGTCCACGCGCGAGGAGACTGCTGGTTTACCCGTAGATGAATGGTCTTCTGGCGCGGGATTCCGCGCACGGAGGACTTCATTTTGTTTTTTTTCTTCATGGAAGGAAGTTTTCAATGATTCTTTTCACAAATCCTATTGGCCCTTTTTGATACATCTGACGCTGTTCGCCAACAACAGAGTCAAAGTACCATACTACCATGCTATACACGCCGTACAGCGCAGGCGGAATTTCTTCAGGAAACAGCCGATTGTAATGATTCATATCAGCCCGGCGCACGGACATTTTCAGTTCTCGTTTGACAATATTCTTCATATACGGAAGTTCGGCTCCGCCGCCGTACACAACAACTCCAGCCGGGAGTTTGCCCGCTCTGCCGAGTTTTTTTAACTCATCATTCACAAACCCCAAAATTTCAGAAAGCCGCGCATCAATAATGTCCGCAATATATTTTTTCGAAACCGCTTCTTTCTCTCCTTCAATGAATTGCGACAATTCAATCATATCTTTCTTGCTCACTTTAGCCGCAAGCGCAGACCCAAACCCGACCTTGATGCGCTCCGCGCTGTCAAAATGAATACGAAGCGCATTGGCAATGTCGTTGGTGATATTTTGCGACCCTAACGGAATCACGACAATGTGTTTTAATTCATCATCTTCAAAAACGGTAAGTGATGTTGTTTCTGCTCCGAAATCAATCGCGCACACGCCTTGCTCGCGGTCCCGCTTGGGCAGAAGCGCCTTTGCGGTTGCGAGCGGATGCGCAACGGTCTGAACAGACCGCAACCCGACAATATTTAAAACTTTATGCAAACTAATGAGCGCTTGATTGAAAATATCAATAACCGTAGCTTCCAAACTCAACCGGCTGCCTTGCATATCAATGGGGTTTTTCACACGGTCAACCTCATCAATCACAAAATTCTGCGGAATAACATGCAAAACCGTCCGATTCTGCGGAGACGGCAGCGCCTGCACCGTATCATACATACGGTCAATATCTTCTTGTCCTATTTGTTCGTCCGGACGCGATACGATAATATTTCCTTTGGCAAATCGCGTTTCCAAATATGGACCGCCAACCAACACATGCGCCTCGGTGATTTCATGTTTATACGTCGTTTCCAATTCATTGATAAGCTCGCTTACCGCGCGGGCGGCATCTTCAATGTCAAAAATGATTCCGCGCCGAATGCCAGATGATTTTACTTGAGCGCTTGCGCAAATCGCAACCGAACCTTTTTTCACATTCACTTCGGCGATAATGCCTTTCAGCGTTGAACTTCCAATGTCAAGTGCAAATAGCGTTTTTGTGCTCATAATGATTAATGATTTATGCGCCACATAATTTATGCCACAACGATTGCTCTTTTTTCTCCATGCGTTTTCGCCGCACTTCCGAACCTTCGTGGTCGTACCCGATCAAATGGAGCAACCCATGTAGTATATAGTATATCAAAACAGGATAAAAACCAACGCGCGACTTGTGCACAGCGTACCCCGCACCCCATACTGACGCACTGGGCCTTGCGGGGCGCGGGTTGAATGTCAACCCCTGTTTTTTCATGTCTGAAACACACACGTATATTTCGCCCAGATGCCTATGAGGGCCGGTTACAAACCTTTTTGGAACTGAAAAGCTCAATACCGTGGTTGAATAGCGTTTAAATCCATACGCCGCATTGATTGCACGCATGCGCCGAGACCCGACCACAATCACCTCGCACGTGGACATTGCAGGAATATGCAATAACGAAAAAAGGATTCCCATATCGCGCTGTATGCGTGAAACGGGAACCCGAAATTTCGTTGTATTGATAATTTCCAGCATTTATCGCGCCTGCATCAATTCGCGGAGCACAACAGACACTTCGCTCATATCAGCTTTACCCCGAAGGTTCTCGGAAATTTTTTGCATCACTTTGCCGAATTGCAATCGGTCTGTCTCCGGAACTGATTCGTACAACGCCTTCACCGCAAAACGAAGTTCATCGCCATGCATGCGCTCAGGCAAATACATTTGCAAAATCTTTGCTTCCGCAAACTCTTGGCTGCTGGCGTCAGGTCTTCCCGCTTGTTCGTATCCCATAGCGACTTCTTTGCGTTTTTTTGTTTCGCGGTCAATCACAGCCATAACCTCTTCATCGTTTAAGGGTTCGGGTTCTTTCCCCGATTTGACCAGTTTCGCATGTTTTTCAATTTCCTGATTTTGCAATGCCGCAACAAGCATACGCAATACGCCCAAACGAAACTCGTCCTTTTGTTTCAAGGCATTCGTCATATCCTGTCTAATCGTGTCGTATAACGCCATATTGAGTTTGAGTAATCGCTAATAATGCTAATGGTATAAAAATAATGCGAATAATATTTTCAAACAAAGTAATCGCTAATAATGCTAATGGTATAAAAATAATGCGAATAATATTTTCAAACAAAGTAATCGCTAATAATGCTAATAAATAATA
>MNWK01000021.1 GCA_001872485.1 Parcubacteria group bacterium CG1_02_44_31 | reverse complement strand
ATCAATTTACCAAGTTGTATACGTAACATGCATGGAATTCTTTTGTTAAGGCAGTCGCATTTTTCCGCCAAAGGCGGATCTGCCTCTGGCATGACACTACAGGGCGCGCTGTAGTGTAACGCAGTTATCCACAGTGCGTATCTTTACAACAAAGAAAATCGGTGCACAATATGAAAGTGCGATATGTTCGAACATCGCGAGGATTATTTAGAAAAGTATTAAATAAATCATAGTATGACGACAAGCAAAAAAGGTTTTACTCTTTTGGAATTGCTCATTGTGATTGCCATTTTGGCTATTTTGGCTTCAATCACATTTATTGCGATCAACCCATCAGAACTTTTGAAAAAAGCGCGCGATTCGCAGCGCATTGCGGACCTTGCGTCCATGCGTACCGCAATTAACTATTACGTTGTAAACGTTTCCAACCCGGAATTGGGCGGGCAATCAGCAACAACCGGATGCCTTGATGACGCTTCTGGCAAAACTACATATTCTCATGTGTCCGGCGTATTGTATACTGGTACTACTGCATCATCAACAACAGTGCAGGCAACCGACGGAACAGGATGGATTCATCTTAATCTGAGTGGTTTGGCCGGCGGTTCGCCCTTAGCCAAGTGGCCTGTTGACCCGAATTTGACTGTCTATGACGCGACTCCGCCCCGTTACTATGCGTATTTGTGCAATCACGCGAATACCACATTTACTTTGTACGCGAACATGGAAAGCACTACATACGCAAAGGACGGCACAGGAGATGTGGAAAACAAAGACGGAGGCAGTATCTCAACCCTATATGAAGTCGGAACTGCGTTTTTGGGGTCAACAACGTCTCCTGCTTTCTACTCTGGTTCGTAAGATAGCTTCTTTTGTTTGGTATATCAACAAAACCTCGGTCTTGGGCCGGGGTTTTGTTGTATATTAGGTATATCCTAATCAAATCCTAAATTCTAAGCACTAAACTCTAAACAAGCACCAAATTCTAAATTTTAATATTCAAAACAGTTTAGAACTTGTGATTTGAGATTTAGAATTTGTTTAGAATTTATAATTTAGGATTTAGAATTTTTTATGTTATGTATACTATACTGATAATATTGAAATCCCGTGGCGATTGAATGGCGAAAAATAACTTGGTATTCCAAAACCGCTCCAAGCGGTTACAGAGCCACCTACCAAAAGTGGAGGGAGAATCTCTAACGGGGTATACTATATGCATTAATATTCATACGATGGCAAATATCATTATTCAGATAAGCGCCGTGCTTGCAAGCGCAGTGCCGTTTGTGTCAATCGCGGCAGTATGCGTTGCCGCTGTGTTGCTTGTTGCGTATGTGTTCAGTGGTATTTCTCATCCTGTTTTGATGCGAGCGCTTGGATGGTGTTTTGGTATTGTCGTGGGATTGCAGATTTTTTCCATTGCGATGCTCTATATAGGCCAGTATGCTGTATGGAGTCAAAGCCCGGTATCTCAATATTTCTTGCCTCCGCACCAATCCATTGCGTATTTTATGCGGTACTCGTGGTTTCATTTTGCGCGTGGGCCTGCGGTAACTTTTGGCGTTGGCATGTTGTTTTTTATACTTTTTCACATCGGATACAAAATATCCGCAGGGCGGTTTTTTTACCAAGATGAGGAATATACCGGCGCGCTGGCAATTCTTGCGAATCCATGGCCGCAAAATATATTGGTTATTGGATGCGTGCTGGTATTAGGGCTGGCAATTGCGTGCGTTCGGGTTGGCGTGTCGTGTATCAGGCGAGCCTACGTCCCGCAAACGCTTTTTTCCTTACGTATGCTATGGCCGCTTGTCGGATTATTCATGGTGTTTTTTGGGAATCGGGTGACCGCGATGTTGGGTCTCGATATATTAAACCTGTAAGGATTTTGATTGAATGTAGCAGAAGTTTTTACAATACAACTGTATCATTCATTAATTCACTCTTTATTTTTGGATTCTGAATTGGATTCTGAATTGGATTCTGAATTTTGAAATTTTGATTTGTCTCTATTTGGGACGATCGTTCAAAATAGGGACAAATCAAAATGCGGTGAAAATTTTGAAAAGAAGTTGTGTTTTGATTTATAATATACATATGGGAAAGCAAAGTCCAAAAGCGTGTTTGAGGCAAGGAACACGAGAGTGGAAATTGTTGCGCGTTTTGAAAGAAATCGGGTCCTTGTCGCTTGACAGCATGTTGCCAAAACAATACCCAGAAGCGCGGTTGTGGCGCGTTGTGTTTGGTATCGACAAAAACGTGAATATTCCCGAAGAACGCAAAAAAGAATTGCGCCTCGTCATTTCCAAGACCCTTTCCCGATTGAAAGAAAAGGGATTGGTGGTAAAACAAGGAACAACGCGCAATGTGTTATGGAAAGTAACCGCAAAGAGTAAAGAAGTTGCAAAAGAGAATAATTTTCTTCCCGAAGATGGAAGGTTGCGGATAGTTGTGTTCGACGTACCTGAATCTCGGAAATACGCGCGGAAATGGTTGCGAGATGAACTCATCGCTGCTGGTTATGCTTTGTTGCAAAAGAGCGTATGGGTGGGGAAACGTCCGATGGCAGAATCATTTTATAATGAGATATCTGACCATGATTTATTTGAAAATGTGCATATATTTGAAGTGAAAGAACAAGGAACATTAATGAATATTGATGTGTGAGTAATTATCATATAAATAACAAAATGATTTGATTTGTCCCTATTTGGGACGATCGTTCAAAATAGGGACAAATCGGGCGATGGTTTGAATGAGTAAAGTGAGCGCTGGATTTACCCTTTTTAAACTTTGTTTTCTTTGAGTTATACACAACAGCGCATGTGATTTTTCTGGTATACTATGTATATCTCTTTATGATTCGGATTCCGTTGGATAACTTAAAACAACTTTTGATTGAAAGCGGGCTTGTCAAGGACGTTGATTTTTCGTCCAGCCAGCGCGAAGCAGAGCGAACTGGCAGGGATGTGACGGAAATATTAGTGTCGCGCGGGTTTGTGACGCAGGAGTATTTGGACCAAATTTTGTCATCGTATTATCATGCGCCGTTGGCAAATCTGGTGGGCGAGGAAATCAGCCCTGATGTGTTAAATATCATTCCTGAAGACATTGCGCGCGCGCGGAACGCGGTTGTTTTTGCGCGCGACAATGACAAGTTGAAGGTTGCGGTTATGGACCCGAGCGATTTGGAAACCATCAAGTTTTTGGAAGGGTATACGCAAAAACAATTGATGATTTATTTTGCAACCGAACGCGATTTGCAATATGCGTTTTCGCAATATCGCAAGGAAATTTTGGAAAATTTCCAGCGATCGTTAGAAGACCAGATGCGTTATGTCAACCGCATGCAATTGGGGCAGGTAAGCGATTTGGCAAAAGCAGCAACAGAGGTTCCGATTGTCGCGATTGTGGATAATTTGATTTCGTACGGCGCGGCGCTGAACGCTACCGACATTCATATTGAGGTGTTGGCTGACGCATTACTGATTAGATTTCGTATTGACGGCATTTTGCGCGAAGTCGCGCGGCTGTCGGTTGAAATTCACCCCGCGATTATCGCGCGCATCAAAATTTTGTCTGGTATGCAAATTGACGAGCACGCCAAACCGCAAGACGGACGCTTGAAATATAAACGCGGCAACGAAATGTTTGATATCCGCGTGGCGACCATGCCTACGTTTTACGGGGAAAAAATTACCATGCGTTTGCTTCTCGCGGGGGCAAAACCTTTGTCCTTTGCTGAACTTGGCATGACCCCTGACCAAGTGGCGACCATTGAAAAAAATATCAAAAAAACCTTTGGAATGGTACTTTCTACCGGCCCCACGAGTTCAGGAAAAACAACCACGCAATATTCCATTTTGTCGTTTTTAAACAAACCAGAAGTGAATATCGTCACTATTGAAGACCCGATTGAATACGAATTGCGATTTGTGAATCAAACGCAAGTGAATGTCAAAGCGGGCATCACCTTCGCGTCCGGGCTTCGCGCGTTCCTGCGCCACGACCCGAATATTGTTATGGTTGGTGAAATCCGCGATAATGAAACAGCGGACATTGCAACCAATGCCGCTTTGACAGGCCACTTAGTGCTCTCAACTCTGCACACCAACGATGCGTCTACGGCGGTTCCGCGATTGATTGATATGGGTGTGCCGCCATTTTTGGTTTCCGCAACACTCAACGTCATTATGGCTCAACGTTTGGTCAGAAAAGTATGCGCCGAGTGCATTGAGTCATACACGCCGGAACAGACCATGGAAGATTCTATTCGCGAACAACTTGCGGTTGTCGCGCCCGATACGGCAAAATCATACAAGTTGCCAACCATTTTGTATCACGGCAAAGGATGTAAGGCGTGCAACTGGAAAGGATATCTGGGGCGTGTTGCGATTTTTGAAATTTTAGATGTTGATGCGGATATTCGCACGTATATCGCCAACAAAGATTTCACGCTTGACGGGTTGCGCAAACTTATGGCAACCAAAGGCATGAAAACAATGTTTGAAGACGGATTGCACAAAGCAGAAATGGGCATGACCACGCTTGAAGAAGTATTCCGGGTCATTAGGGAATAACGAACTACTAACAACTGATTACTAACAACTAACAACGAACAACTGATAACGTTTTGTCGGATTATGGATAAGTTTAGGTTTTTGAAATGGCAAGTATATCAGGACGCAAAGGATTTATTTTCATGTATTATTCGAATAGGAGGACGATTACCAAAAGAATATCGTTTTGAACTGGGGAGTCAAATTATCAGGGCGAGCCTTTCAATTATTTTAAACATAGCAGAGGGGAGTGGCAAAAACTCGGATAGGGAATTGAACAGGTTTATAGATATTGCTCTTGGCTCAGTCAATGAATTGGTTGCCGCACTTGACACGCTGAAAGATAATCAATTAGTGACGAAAGAGGAATTTGATACTATGTTTAGGCGTTTGGACAATATTTCTAATCAACTCGGCGGGTTTAAGAAAAAAATAAAAAAGTCGCAACACGTGAGTCATTAGTCATTAGTTATAAGTTATCAGTTATCAGTTAAATCTATGCAATTCCACTACATCGCGGCAGACGCTTCAAACAAAACCCGGGAAGGGGACAAAGAAGGCAAATCAACTGAAGAAATTCTCGCATTTGTTTTTTCGCAAGGATGGAAACCAATCAGCATCAAGCCCCTCAAACAAGTGATTATGGTTAAGCAAGGGACCTTGTTTGAGCGCGTAACGCTTCAAGATAAAATTTTCTTATTTAAGTATTTGTCGCTGATGCTGAAAGTCGGCACTGATTTGTTCAAAGCGATTGATGTGTTATTGGAAGATACGGACAAGCCCCTGATGCGCAGTTTATTGCTGGAAATTAAAACGAATTTGGAACGCGGCAATTCGTTATATGTTTCGTTTGAAAACCATCCGGACATATTTTCTCCCATTGTGGTGAATTTGCTCAAAGCAGCAGAAGCGTCGGGCAATTTGGAGCAAAGTATGGAAGACATTTCAGCAACATACGCCAAAGAAGCAGAGGTGAAAGGGAAAATTCAATCCGCATTGATTTATCCCGTTTTGCTTTTGGTGGTTGCTTCTGGCGTGGTTGGCTTGATGGTAACGTTCGTGTTGCCGAAAATGTCAACCATGTTTGAAGGAAGCGATGCGAAAATACCGCTGTTCAGTTTGATTGTGATTCGGGTTGGACAATTTTTAAACGCGAATATCGTATGGATTGTTCCATTGATGCTTGTGCTTATCGGTGGTCTTGCGTATTTTTTTATCAAAGTTCCGGCAGGGCAAAAAGCGTTGGATACGATTATGCGCAAAACCCCGTTGGTGAAAACGCTTTTGCAAAAGATTGCGTTGCGCAGATTTGCGTCTACATTCGGGAGTTTGCTTAAAGCCGGCATTCCATTCATTCAAGCATTGGAAATTACGGCAGATGCCGTTGGGGAAATGGAGTTCCGCGCGGCGATTTTACGCATTGCGCGGGAAAACATCGCAAAAGGCACTTCAGTCGCAGACGCGTTTCGCAAAGAAACAGTATTTCCCAAAGTGGTTACCAACCTTATCAGTATTGGCGAAAAATCCGGGCACGTAGAAGAGATTTTGGGAACACTGGCGAAGTTTTATGAAGATGAAATTGACAGCGCTCTCAAAACTCTTGTTGCGATTTTTGAACCAGCAATGTTGTTGTTTATCGGATTTATTGTTGCGGGCATTGCCATATCGGTTATTCTGCCGATTTACCAACTCGTAAACCAATACTCGTAATCGTCATTAGTCATGAATCTTGAATCATGAATCTTGAATCATGGATTATGGATTATAAGTTGTAAGTCAATGCGTCATCAGTCATAAGTCATTAGTTATAAGTTATCAGTTATTAGTTGATGCGTCATCAGTCATACGTATGAATGCCGGCATAAAGAAAAATGTAAAGAAAAAAATATGCGCTGTTTTTCAGATACCCAAATTGCATAACGGGTTTATCCAGCACCAGTTTTGTTATGACAAAACTGGTGCTGGGTTCACGGTTCTGGAATTGCTCATTACTTTGAGCGTGATTGCCTTGCTTGCAGCTATTGGAACATATAATTACACTAGTTCGTACCGCAATTCATTGCTTGCCGATACGACAAATGCATTGGTGTCGCTCGCGCAGCTTGCGCAGCAAAAAGCTGTTGCGCAAGAACAAGGAACTGCATGGGGCATGTTTATTGATAATACAACTGGCACTGACCCGTATGCCGAGGTGTACGGAGGAGATGCATATGCAGCAGGAGCAGTTGTTGAGCATTATCAATTGCCCAAGCAAATGAAAGTGATTACGCCCGAGCCCGGAACAACGCAAGATGTTCATTTTCAAAAATTCTCTGGTCTTCCCAGCGCGTCATCAACTATTGTGATTGGACTTCGGGGGTCTTCTTTTACCAAAACTATTACCATTACCGATGCTGGCGGCATATCAAATAACTAGTATATCCTTGACTTACGAAATTCCAAATAACAAATTCTCCGCCAGAGCGGACCAGCCTCGGGCTGGCAAATCACAAATAAATTCCAAATTCTAATGACCAAAATTCTAAACAATGATATTTAACGTTTTGATTATTTAAATTTTGGTCATTGGCGCTTATTTGTTATTTGATGCTTGCCCCGTTAGAAAGTCCATAGCTGTTCTTAAAATAACATTTATTCATTGAGTGGCGCTTGCTGTGCGCAAGACTTCTAACGGGGCTTGTAATTTGGTGCTTTTCTTGAATTACATTTTGTAATTCAAGGTAGTATAATTTATTATGTAACTGCTGATTAATGCTGATTAATGGTTTCGTCTTCGCAAGAACAAAGTTCTTGCGAAGACCCTAAAGTTTTTTCATTGGTTTGCTGATTTATACGGATTTTGACTGATTTACGCTGATTAAAAGACGCTGATTGATACGGATAATATTTATACAATCTAATGCGCGTGAAATTGAAAACAAAGAAATATACGTGTTCCGCGTCTCAGTCGCTGATTGAGATTTTGATTGGCATTGGCATTGTGGGCGTGGTATTTAGCGCGGTTGCGGGAATTGTGTATGTTTCACTTCAGGGCGCGACAACATCCAAGGAACGTTCGCTTGCGCAATCTTTGGCAAATGATATGTACACATCGGTTCAGAGCGTTTCCAGTTATGATTGGCATGCATTGTGGTCGTCAATCAGCGGGGTTGCATATTGGCCGTTTGATGAAGGAGCTGGCGCAGCTGCGTCAAATTTGACAGGCATTGACGAGATTTCTGGATATAACGCAGTAATGTCTTTGGGTTCTTCTGGGAATACGTCTATCGCAAATGCGTGGCTCTCGGGAACTAGTTGCAAATCAGGGTCGTGTTTGAGTTTTGACGGCACGGATGATGTGGCAACAGTTTCTGTTTCTGCCACGAGCACGTTGGACTTTACTACGGCATTTAGTTTTTCAGCTTGGGTGTATCCAACAGCTTCATCAGGCGCGATGATGACAAAAATTCCCGCACTAGCGAATTCCGGATATGAATTTTTGCTTTCATCGAATGTATTGCGAACCATTATTCACGGAACATCTACATGCGATTACGCATCAGGAACATTGACACCCAACGCGTGGCAGCATATTGTGGTAACCTACGACGGAACATATATTCGCCACTATATTAACGGAATTTCTGTTGCAACCAGCAGCTGCGCGTATGCGCCGGTTGCCAATACAAACAATTTGCTTATCGGAGGGCGCGCGTCAGATACGTTGAAATTTGCGGGCCGTATGGATGATGCGCGTTTGTATGCGATAACGCTTTCCAGTGCGCAAATACAAGCGCTTGCAACTGGGATAAACGCTATGTATACGAGCAACACAAGCGGCATACGGTCAATTCAAGAAGGAACAGAACAAGTAACATCTGGCGGTATAG
>MNWK01000016.1 GCA_001872485.1 Parcubacteria group bacterium CG1_02_44_31 | reverse complement strand
AATTTTCTTTTCGGCGGATTGGTAAATTGCGAGGAATGCGACTCCAAAATGACATCTTGCTTTACCAACAAAAAAGCAAATGGAAAACTGAAAAGATACTATTACTATCGCTGTACTTCCACTTTAAGACAGGACTGGCAAGCTTGTTCGGTAAAACAAGTTTCCGCCGAAAGGTTAGAAAATTATGCTTTGGAAAATTTAGAGCGGATTTCCCTTGATAAAAACTATTTAGAAAATCTTGCTTTCAAGTTCAACCATAGTTCGAATCCCGAATTAAAAAATTCAGCAATCCCCCGCCAAACTGGATACGAACTAACGCAACCATGCTCTAAATTTTCGCCGGAAACCATCTCCAATGCTCTAAAATTTTTCCTTTCTACTCTCGCAAAAAAGAAAGGAATTGAGAAAAATCTTTGGGCCAAAAAATTCATTGAGAAGATAATTTATTCCAAAGAATGTGTAAAATTTTCCCTATTTTATAGGGAAAATTGGGGAAATCCGGCGGCTGAAAATAGCCCTGTCGGGTCAGGCGCGGCTGAGCCGTCCCGCCAAAGGCGGGCGCGGGAAAATACGATTTCCCCTAAAAATAGCGAGTTCGTATCATATTCTTTGGCTCCGGCGGCAGGATTCGGACCTGCGACCATCTCCTTAACAGGGAGTCGCTCTACCACTGAGCTACGCCGGAATAATACGAATAGTGTACCAGACACATGAGATTTTTCAATACGGAATTGTCAATATAAAAACTCCGATGCGATTCGGAGTTTTTCATACATAATATTCTTTTATTCCCTTTCGCCGATTTTCTTAACTGACTCGTGCTGGCGCATACGTTCCAACGCTTTTGCTTCAATTTGGCGCACACGTTCGCGCGTAATGCCAAAGTCTCTTCCGACATCTTCGAGTGTACGCGTCACGCCGTCGTCAAGGCCAAACCGCATTCTGATAATTTTTTGCTCACGGTCGGTCAAACTGCCGATAATGTCTCGCAAATTTTCCTGCATCATTTTCATCTCGGTTGCGTTATCCGGCGTGGGCGACGTGTCATCTTTGACAAAATCGCCGAAAACAGTATCTTCCTCGTCTTCGGTCACGGGCTTATCAAGCGACACGATGTCCTGGTCGATTTTCATCAGTTGATGAATCTTGTCGGTTTCCTCGCCCATTTCAAACGCAATTTCCATAGGAAGCGGCGGACGGCCGAGGTCCATTTCAAGTTTGCGTTTCACTTTTTTATATTTAGCAATAGTTTCTACCATATGCACCGGAATACGAACTGTTCTGCCGTAATCCGCAATGGCGCGCGTAATCGCTTGTCTGATCCACCATGTCGCATAGGTTGAAAACTTGTATCCCAAACGGTAATCAAATTTGTCCACCGCGCGCGATAACCCAATGTTTCCTTCCTGGATTAAATCAAGCAACGTAAGGCTTGCGGACCGCCCGATATGCTTTTTAGCAATGGAAACCACTAACCGAAGATTTGCCCGAATCAAACTTTGTCGTGCTTCGGGGTCACTTTTTTCAAGACGTTTGCCAAGTTCTCGCTCTTCTTCTTTTGTAAGCAGAGGCACTTGTCCGATTTCACGCAAATAAATCTGAACTGGGTCAGGCATTTCGTCCGTTTCGTCTTGGAATAATCCGTTTTCTCCCACGCGCGTGTCCAGTGGCGTACCCAAAAATTCTTTGACGCCTGTCAGTTTGATATTTGCCGCCTGCAAGCGTTCATACAACTGCTCGATAATCATAATATTTTGTTCCGTATCGGGAATTGCTTGCAAAATTTCCCGCTCGGTAATGAAACCGCGCTGCCGTCCTTTTTTCAACAATTCTTCAATCGCGTTTAACATTTCCGCTTTCTTCATTTTTCTGCCAACGCTGGATGCGCCTTTGGCGAATTGTTTCGTGACAATTCTTTTCCGTTTTTGTATCGCTAAGGTGCGCTTTGCGGTTGTTTTTTTGCTTGTTTTTTTTCTCTTTTTTAGCAATCCCCGAAGCCCCAATGTTTTTCTCGCGTACCGAAGCGTCGGGGACATACGAACCTTTTTTGTTTTTGACGTTTTCGCAGTATCCCGTCTTACAAAACGGGATTTTGCGAAATGTTTAACAGCCCTTGCCGTTTTTCGCTTTTTTTTCGTATTCACCCTCATGCCAGCTCCGTCTACGCGGAGAGGCCCGCCTGACGAAGCGGTACGAGGTTTTACCCCCGCACCGGTCCCACTTAGATGGACGGTGCGGGGTTTTACTTTTTTACGCATTGTTTTGTAAGCCATTATGTAATCATAAACGAAAAAATATGAAGTGTAAACCCTATATATTTCAGCAAGAAGACAACGGGCTTCATTTCAAATCATGAATCATGGATCATGAATCATGGATCATGAACAAATTCCAATTTCCAAAATCCAAAACAGTGTCTTCGCAAGAACAAAGTTCTTGCGAAGACGAGAACAAAGTTCTTGCGAAGACATCGAGCGCTATACACTGTTTTCTATCTCCGCAAGCGTTGAGGTAAGCGTATGTGCTTGTTTCATTAGTTCATTCACGCGTTCCACATTTTTCGCCGCTTCGGCTTCTTTGAGCGCAAGCGTTATTTCACGCAAACTTGAGTGTACTTTTTCGCGTTTCAGTTCGAAAAGCGTCAATTCCAATTCTTTCTCGGGTGTGGTGTTGTCCGGAAGCATTGCCAATTCATAATCCGCGCGCAATGCCAAATAATTCAACGATTCCTGGTCAAGCGATTGAGGAAATACACCTTGTTGTAAATCCCCTTCCGGTATGCTTCCCAAAAGCCGGACAAATTCCTGAAACCGATACGGGAAAAACGAACACGCCTCAAACACGGTTTTGTTCGCGTAAGGAATCTTAATCATCAATCCGAGCGCGCGCTCAGCAAGCAAATCCAAACGTGACTTCATGAACAGCACTGACGACTTTTTATCATTTGGTTCGTTTGTTTCGGCCTCTTCCGAAAGAAGCGAGGGAGTTTTGCGAAGTTCTTCAATCAACAGTTCTTCGCGCACCCTAAGTTTTTGACTGATGGTTTGCGTCCATTTTTGTTGGTCAATGGGATTATCTAACAGTTTCAAACGCGGCAAAAGATACGCAACAATGCGTTTTTTATCTTCAGTTGTCGCATCTCCCTGCCGGAATGCAGTATCAACATAGTACGCCATAATATCCTGCGCATCAGGAATAAGCTTTTGCGCCTGTCCGGGATGGTCGCGCACAAAATCAGCCAAATCCTTCTCACTGGGCAGAGATAAAATCTTAACAATAAATCCCTTTTTTGTTGCAAGACCGATGGACCGGTCGGTCGCCATTTCGCCTGCCCTATCCATGTCAAAATCAAACACCACGGTTGCGCACAAACGTTTCAAAATGCTTAATTGATATTCCGTCAGCCCTGTTCCGGAAACCGCGACAATATTTTCAATGCCGTCTTGCCAACCCATGAGCATATCCATATTTCCTTCAACCAACACCGCGGCATTGGCGTCCTTGATAGCTTGCTTTGTTTTATGAAATCCGTACAAAATTTTTCCTTTTTGATACACAAGGGTCTCGGGAGTGTTGATGTACTTTGCTTCCTGCGACTGGTCTTGCGGCCCGCCGAATTCTTGCGGCAAAATTCTCCCGGAAAATCCAACCACGCGGTCGATTTGGTCAAAAATCGGAAACATCACGCGACTGCGAAATCTGTCGTAATACTCGGTCCTCTGTTCTTGCCTTTGCGACCTGGTGATAAGCCCTGCTTGTTCTATATCTTGGGGTGTGAATCCTTTTGTTTTCAAGTGAATAAAAATGTTTTTCCATCCCGCAGGCGCAAAACCAATACCGAATGTTTCAATGGTTTCCTGTTTCATGCCGCGCGATACCATATAATCCATAACGCGCGCGTTGGCGGAAAGGTTTTGCTGATAAAATATCTGCGCGTGCTTCAAAATTTCAAACGCGCGATTGCGCATGGTTTGAATTCGCGGGTCTTCATAGCGTAATTGGATTCCTGCTTTGTCAGCCAAAATTTTTAATGCTTCAGGAAAGTCAACATGTTCGGATTCTTCAATAAATTTGAATATATCGCCTCCTTTTTGGCAGCCGAAGCAATACCACACTTGCCGCTCCGGCGACACGAAAAACGAAGGAGTTTTTTCCTTGTGAAACGGGCATAATCCTTTCATGCTTTTTCCTGACGGCGCCAATTTCACCGTTTGTTTGATGTAGTCAACAACATCAATTTTTGATTTGATTTCTTCCAACGGAGTTAACATATTCGTTTATCCTGTTAAATTGCCTTTAGCACTATTTAACAGGGTTTACTTTATTGCTCAATTTCCAGCAGCCGATTATATTTTGCAAGACGTTCGCCCTGCGCAAACGCGCCGAATTTCACAAAATCAGCCTTAACCGCAACAGCCAAATCAGCCAAGTAGTCATCGGTTGTTTCCTGTGAACGATGCGATATAATAACGCGCCAGTTATTTTGCTTTGCTTTTTCAATCGCGTCAAATGTTTCACTCAAGGTTCCGACCTGGTCTGGTTTGATAATTATTGCGTTAATCATATTTTTCCCAATATACGCGTCCATTTTGCGCGGATTCGTCACGGTCAAATCATCTCCGACCATAAGCGTTGTATGATGAATTTTCCCATATAGCATTTTCCACCATTCATCTTGCTCCTGTTCGGCAAAACCGTCTTCAAGATATGTAATAGGAAAATCTTTTGCGCATTTTACATAAAAATCGCAATATGAAGACGGTTCAAACTTAGCAATGTTATTTGCCGCAACATCAAGGCCAAAATCAACTGGAAAATCGTTTTGTGTACGCACCGCGTCAAGAGCTTCAAAAACTGCGTATTCAGCGTCTTGCCCAAAAAGAATAACGCCGTCTTTCGTTATGTTCCCTGCCCAACCGCCTTCATAGCCGTATGCTTTATTCCATCCGAGTGTTTTTGCGTATTGCATAAATGCCTGGGAAAACGATTTGAGTATTTCAATTTGTTGGTTTAAGGAGTTAACTTTTGGGATAATCAAATGCTCCTGAAATGCCAAATTATTTTGCGCATGCACCCCGCCCTCAACAAGATTATACAGCATTCGTGGAAACGGCCCATGGGTGCTCACGCGCTTATTGATTATATTTCCTAAGTGTTGATACAAAGCAATTCCTTGTTCACGCGCAGCCAGCCTGCTGCATGCGATACTTATACCAAGTATTGCATTTCCGCCGAAATTCTTTTTTTGCGGCGTAGCGTCAGCTTGTATCATTGTATTATCCAAAACGCGTTGGTTTTCCGGGTCAAATCCGTGTAGTAATTGATTCAATGTTTCATTGCAGATTTTGACCGCTTGGTCCGGCGCAACATACATTGCTTCAAACATTCCTTCTGATTTTCCAAACGGCACGCGAAACTCGCCCGCGAGGCCGCATTCATCCGTTACGGTTACTTCTATGGTTTCCTGTCCGCGAAACCCCAAAACTTTTTCAGCTGCAATGGTTTGAATCTGCGGCATATTATTTCCTTGATCTCTATAAACTATTTTTCTTCATCCTTATACTGATGAGATAATTTATTATATTCATCAGCAGAATACAGACATAATCCTTTTTGTTGCGTGAGAATTACTTCTGCAATACCGACATCCAGAATTATACGGCTACATACAGTACAAAATGGTTTCCCCCATTTCACCACCTCTTCATTAATTCTCGTAAAATAAAGCCTTGAACCATCCAGCTTTTCTGGTTTATGTTTTAAAGCGTCAATAATTGCCCGCCATTCAGCATGCATGCAGCATGTGCGGTCGTACTTAAATTTCTGAGGAAGTTGATATTCATTTAAACAAGTTCTATGTTCCTCGCTGTTAAGTGGTGGTGCATTATATCCTTCTCCAATTATTTCACCATATTTTACAATTACAGCTCCGCATTTTGCCCGCAGGCATAAACCCTTCTTGGCGACATCGGCCGCCTTTTCGATTAACTTAATCGCCTCTTGTTCTTGTTGTCCTTCCAAATACTTCATAGCTTTACGTTTCGACGCTTTTTTTGCCCAGCGTCATAATTGTTTTGATTACCGAGTCAGGGTTCAAACTGATTGCCTGAATGCCGGCTTTTTTCAAAAACAGCGCGAATTCCGGATAATCGCTCGGCGCCTGACCGCAAATTCCCACATATTTCTTTCGGTCATTGCACACCTTGATAACTTGAGCAATCATGATTTTGACTGCTTTGTTTTTTTCATTTGCGATATGCGACACAATGCCCGAATCTCGGTCAAGCCCCATAATCATTTGAGTCAAATCATTTGACCCAATAGACATGCCGTCGAATATTTTCAAAAACTCGTCAGCAAGCAAAATATTTGATGGAATTTCCGCCATCACATACACTTTGCAATTTTTAATGCCGCTTTTGCGAATAAGGGCAAGCACTTTTTTCCCTTCTTCGGGCGTACGGCATACCGGAACCATGGGGATCACGTTTGAAAACCCCATCTCGTTTCTGACACGGGCAATTGCCTTGCATTCAAGCGCAAACGCATCAGCGAACTTCGGGTCATAATATCGCGACGCTCCGCGCCACCCTATCATAGGATTTTCCTCATGCGGCTCGTATAATACTCCAGCGATTAATGTTTCATATTCATTGGTTTTGAAATCAGAAAACCTGATAATAGCATCATACGGATAAAATGTTGCCGCGATTTTTGCAATGCCTTCGCTCAATTTATCCACATAATATTGAGTTTTATCCTCGTATCCTTTGGTTAACGCATCAATTTTACGCACAAAAGAAGCGATTTCCGATTGAGGGTGGTATGGAATTTTTACCAACCCCTTTTTCAATTTTGCATAATCCAATAAGGCTTTTGGATGAATGCGAATATGCGACGCAATGATAAATTCAAGACGCCCTAATCCGACGCCTGACACAGGCAACGCGTGGTATCGGAATGCTTCATCGGGCGACCCGATGTTTAACGCAATTTTGACTCCCGGATTAGGCAAATGCTTCAATGAATGACGCATCACGCGAAAAGGCAAAAGCGTGCGGTAAATTTTTCCAATTTCTCCTGAAGAACAATCAATTGTGATGTCGTCTCCTGTTTTAAGCAAACGAGTCGCATTGCCCGTTCCGACCATACACGGAACGCCAAGTTCGCGGCTCACAATCGCGGCGTGGCTTGTCCGCCCGCCCTTATCCGTCACAATCGCAGAAGCGATTTTCATCACGGGTTCCCAATCAGGGTCGGTAATTTCAGTAACGAGAATTTCGCCTTTTTTAAATGTGGCAATGTCCTTGACATTTTTAATCACCCGAACCGTACCGTTCGCAATTTTCGTTCCGACCGCAATCCCGACAAGAATCGGGCTGCCAGGTTTTACGCGCAAGGCATATTCTTCATACACAATTTCTTTTTTACCCGCGTGAATTGTTTCGGGCCGCGCCTGCACGATAAAGAGCTGATTGGTGACGCCGTCTTTTGCCCATTCAATATCCATGGGCGTATATTTTTTGTGCTTTTTGGAAAAATGCTGTTCAATTTTGAGACACTGCACGGCAAGTTCACGGATTTCTTTGTCCAGAAGTACGAATACATTTTTGTCTTTTTTTGAAACCGGAACGGTCTTGGTTGATTTTTGCCCGGAGCTGTATACAAGCTTTATATTTTTCTTTCCCAATGCATGAGAAATAATGGGATAAAACCCCTTTTCAAGCGACGGTTTAAACACGATGAATTCGTCAGGAATCACCGCGCCCTGCACAATCAATTCGCCCAATCCGTATATGCCCGTAATACTGATAACTTTATCAAAACCAGTTTCGGTATCAATCGTAAACGCAACGCCAGAACATGACTTATCCGAACGAACCATTTTTTGGATGCCAACCGAAAGCGCAATTTTGGACGGATTTCCGCCAGAGGCGGATCCGCCTTTGACGGAAAATCCCTTATCAACGCGATACGAAATGGCTCTATCAGTAAACAACGATGCAAAACATTTTCGCACTGCTATCATCAGTTGTTTTGCCCCGCGAATATTCAAAAATGTCTCTTGCTGTCCGGCAAAACTTGCCCCGGGCAAATCCTCTGCAGTTGCTGACGAACGCACCGCAACATCCACGTTTTGCGTTTTATAAAACTTTGAAAGCTCGTTGTACGACGCGATAATCTGTTTTCCCAAATCAAGCGGAAATTTTCCGGATACAATCAAATCACGAATGAGTTTACCCCGGCGCGCCAAATCGGCAATATTGTGCGTATTGATGCCTTGTAAAATCTGTTTGATTTTACGGTCAAACCCGTTTGTTTCTAAAAAATACCGATATGCGTCAGCACTAATGGCAAACCCATTGGGAATTCGAACACCCAGCGGCGTTAGTTCAGAATACATTTCGCCCAACGCGGCATTCTTCCCTCCAACAAGCGGCACATCTTTAATGGATACTTCCTGAAACCAATAAATCAATTTTGTTTTTGTCATATGCGTATATACTTTTATTTTTTTGTTTTATCCGCCGGAGAAGATACCGTGGCGTAAGCGCGTGGAGTTTTATACAATATCATCAAATCAGCGACGTTGCTTCCGGTTTTACCCGTTTTGATATAATCTTTTGTTTTTGAAAAAAAAGCATACGAGTTATTGTTACGCACATACACATGCGAGTCCAACCCAAGTTTTCGCGCGTGTTCCCTTGTCAACAGGTCTGCAATGGCGCCGGCATATGGCGTATTATCAATACCATCCGAAGCTGCGGAAATAAACAATTCGTTCTTTTTTATTTTATCAAGCGCGGCAAGGACGGCTTGCTGATTTCTCCCCCCTTTCCCATTTCCTATAACATGGACAATTGTTTCTCCACCCGCAATATATACATCCGCCTTTGTATCTTTTTGAGACATACGTTTCATCGTCGCATATGCCCTATTTGCGTCTCCGTGAAACCGTGCATCAACGATGCGCGGACGCAATCTTACTTTTTTCGCTTCTTGCGCCATTGCGCGTAAGGCTGTCGTATTCGTCAACACAACATGCTGTGATACATGCGTAAAATATTTTTTCTGCTTAGGCGTTTCGCCAAAATATCTCACTTTATTTTTATATGCATTCCATAATCCGTATTTTCTCAAAATACGCCGCGCATCTGCATTTGACGTATTATCTTGATACAAAGGACCGGACGCAATAACGTTCGGGTCATTTCCGACAACATCGGAAAAATACAAAACGCATATAGGGAGCGGATACAGCATGCGCGCGAATTTTCCTCCCTGCACTGCGGACAAGTGTTTTCGCACGCAGTTTAATTCATAAATATCTGCCCCGCCTTTTTGCAAATTACGAGTCAATTGAATAAAATCTCTCTTGTCAATGTTTTCAGGAATAAAAAACAAACTTGAACCACCCCCTGATACGAACGCTATAAGCAAATCTTTTTGAGGGTCAAGGCTTTTTGTAAATGCGACAATTTGTTTTGCAAATCCGATATTGCGCGCTGAAGGCAACGGATGCGTTCCTTTTTTACTTTTCAAGAATTTTAACTTTCCTTGCACCATATCAAGAATCAAACCGCCGTATATCCTTTTACCCAGAATTTTTTCCATATATGCTCCGGCTTCATACGCGCATTTCCCAATGCCAATAATGCCAATGCGGCGGTATGCGGAACAATCAATTCGTTCATTCTGCACATGCAAAATGGCGCCTTTTAAAAAGATAGATTTTTGCAAAACCGTTTGCGTATCAATTGCCCGGTATCCGGATTCCAAAATCCGCAGAGCAATCCTGCGCTCAGGCGTTTGCCCCAGCTGCCTTGTGTTTTGAATAATCATTGCTTTTTATACATTTAAAGCGCCGCGCAATTCGCTTGGCGACTGTTGGTGCACAAACACATTATATAAAGCTGCAAGAATCCGCGGCGTCGGAATATTTCGTTCTTTCAGCAACCGAACCATGCCCGTCAAGGACCGTATGCCTTCGCTTTGTTGAGTTACGACGCTATTTTTCGCAAATAATTCACCCATCATGCGATTGCGGGAATAGTTGCTGATGCTTGTAGCGATAAAATCTCCTTCTCCTGCGGTTCCACACAATACTTTTTTATTTATGCCGATGGCATCTGACAACGCATCCCACTCGTTTAAAATTTTTGCCATAACATATCCTCGCGCGTTATCGCCCAATTCCCAACCTTCAATCATCCCGGCTATAATGGCATAGATATTTTTCAACACGCTTGCATATGCCACGCTTTCCATATCGTGTTCTGATTCCATACGGATTGCGCTTTTTTCAAAAACATCAAATGCAAAACGGCACACGTCGTCATTGCCCGCGATAACGCCGTACGCGCTTTTTCCAGCATTAATTTCCTCTGCAATCATAGGACCAGCCAAAATCCCATGCGGATTACGAAGCATTTCATTCATCATATGATACATCGTCTTTCCGTCATCAGTCATTCCTTTTGACAGGCAAATGACATACCCGTTTGGACGCATATGGTCGCGGATATCGCGCAAGACAGTTGCAACCGTCCACGATGGCGTAGTGATAAAAACAGCAGCGCTTTCGGAAACGATTTTCTTTACATTTTTTTCAGTACTGCGTTTTGCAGGGTCAATGTCCCATACATACACGGAATGTCCGCTATGCTTGAACACATTTGCCAAACACGCCCCCATCTCCCCGCCCCCCATGCATGTAAGCGTATAACTGTTCATAAATAATTTACACAATTTATTCGTTGTTCCCGCACAAACCTCGCGCGTATTTTTGAAGCAATGATATGTCTTTTTGCTGCGCGCCGGTTTTTTTTGCAAGGTCAATGGTCGTATACGACACAATATCCCGCAGCAGATACAACCCATGTTCAGCCAAACGCGCATACAGCCAACCGTTATTCAAAAACGGAAAAACATTCATCGGATACAGCGCTTTTTGTTCAATCAATTTTTCCAAACTCTCGTGTTGCGGATACCCCCAACTTGTTAGTTTCATGCCCTTGCATTCTGCGAATCTGATCGCTTCCGAGGTGCAACGCGTGTTGGTCACGAGCCAGCCATTATAAAATTCCTGGCGATTACCGGGGCCGCGTTCCCATTTTTCTTTGATGTCCAAAAAACGGGCCCACACGTATAACGCCACTTTCAAATCGCAGCGCGCGCCGGGCGTATTGTGGTATTTGCATTCTACCACATATGTTTCACCATCGCGTTCAACAACAACATCAATTTCATATTGCACGCACGCGCCCCATACCATTTGATTGGTTTTAGTTTGATATCCGTACGACCCTAAGAGCGCGGCAATATATTTTTCAAACGGATATCCCGTTGGCCCCATTTGCATAATGGCGCGGCGGAGATTGTATTTTCCTGCAAACACCGGATTGTACTGGTACAACAATTCGGTAATTCTGCGAAAAATATCATCAGAGCGCAACTCTCTGATATGAACGCCTTTGATATCTTCTGCAAAAGAACGAGCCGTAGATTCGTCAACGCCGATGCGCGCGAGAGATGATATGATTTTCTGAGGCCGGAATATTTCCCGTTTTCCGTCTGCCTTGATGACGAACATATATATAATTTATACTTATTTTTTCTTTATACGCACGGGGTATATTGAAATCAACAGCGCAAAACCCATCACCGCGGCTAATACCTCTGAAATAAGACAATACAAACACCATGCATGGAGGCGCATTGCTTGAATATATACAAGCCAACCTGAAAATACGATTCCCCATGCAACAGCAAGCATAATGAAATGCACGAAAACAGATTTGCGCATGTCAAAATATGCAATGCACGCGAAAAACAAAATACCGTAATACAGCAATCCCCATACAGCAAGCGGCACGCCCCATACCATGCTATATGAACTTTTCATAACCGTATCGCAAGAAAATCCCCAAAAATCGCACGCAGGCCCGCGATGAAATACATATTCCCCCATAAACAAATATGCAGTATCAACAATGCCGATTATACTTGCAGCCAAAACAACAAAAGGAAAAAGATTATTTCGCCGCATGCCCTGTAGTAGAAATACGACAGAATTTAATGCCGTATTTCTTGTTTTATTTTATCAACAATATAATTCATGCCCATTGGTTTGTATATATTTATTTATGAAATTCTTTTGTTAAGGCAGTCGCATTTTTCCGCCAAAGGCGGATCTGCCTCTGGCATGACACTACAGGGCATGCCCCGTAGTAGTCCCGTTAATTATCTTTGAATATAAACAAGGGTGCTGAAGTTTATTTATCTCTATGGTCGTCGGTTGCCTTTCGTGTTCCATATATTTTATCCCTTCAGCCAGAAGACCGTGGGCTTCTTTTCAAATCATGGATCTTGAATCATGGATCTTGAACAAATTCCAATTTCCAAAACCCAAAATACAAAACAGTTTTGAATTCGGAACATTTGAATTTTGAAATTATTTAGAAATTAGTGCTTAGAATTTTCCGCCATAGGCGGACCAGGCTCTGGCCGAAGGATTTTTTATATTAATAAGAAAAGCGTACATTAATGGGCTTCGCCCTGAGGACTCCATTTTACGGGATCACTACCTAGCATGCAATGCTTGGTCAACTAATGCCTTAAACGCGTCATACGACTGCGGATTTTGAATGCGCGTGCTATTAATAAAAATCGTTGGCGTCCACTGGACATGGTCATGTATCCCCATTTGATATTGCGCAAACACTTTATCCATAATATCTCTGGATGCCATATCTTGGGAGAATTGATTTACGTCCAGTTTCAACGTTTTCGCATACGATTTGAAAAATCCCTGCGCTTCATCGATGTTTTTGCTTTGCAGCCATTCATCTTGCTTTGTAAATAACATCGCGTGCATATCCCAAAACTTTCCTTGCTTACCAGCTGCTTCTGCCGCGAAACTTGCAGCCAACGTATACGGATGATTTTGATATAACGGAAAATTCCGATACACCAATGCCACATTTGTTCCTTCATCCGATACGATTCTATCCATAAACGATGCGTAATATTTGCACGCTGGACACTGGAAATCGCTGTATACAATAATGCGCACCGGCGCGTTCTGATTTCCGCGTATCCAATCAGATTGGGAAATCGGGGTAATGTTTTCAGATTCGGGATTTGATTGGGTATATGACCACCATAAAAACCCAAATATGGCGCCTATGGCAAGTATTCCTCCTCCCCATAAAGCGATTTTTTTCATCAGGTTTTTTTGCATATGCATATGCTTCATTTGTAAGATTTCTTATCGTTGTTTACACTTTAAAATGAGGAAGTTGGTTTCGGAAACGCTTCGGGTAGCGAACGGGCACGGTTTTGAACCAGCGAACTATTTCAATACTTTATTATCTGTTCACCCTTTTTTGCATTTTTGTTATATTCGGATGGTTTATTAATAATATTTGATTTATCCCTATTTTGAACGATCGTCCCAAATACAGACAAATCAAATTTCTTCATGCATGCTATTGTAACATGTAAGAAATCCAGGTATTTTCCTTTTTGAAAAAGTAAACAACGCTGATAATTCCCACACCTCATTGTACCATACGATAACTGAAAAAACATAACCTATGCTTTCTCCTTTTGAAAAAACGCTTGCCCCGTAGTGAGAATGCGACTGCCTTAACAAGAGAATTTAATAAATAAACACGTATAAACTGTAAAGAATTGATTACATTGTTGATAAAATAAAATCAGAAATACGGCATAAAATTCTGTCGCATTTCTACTACAGGGCTTGCCCAATACGATTTTCCCTTTCAACTGAACCGCATTGCGCAAAAAACAGTCAATCCGCGTAACAAGCGCCAAATTACTTAATGTCCTCGTCTTCGCAAGAACTTTGTTCTTGCGAAGACACTGTTTTGGGGTTTGGAAATTGGGATTTGTTCAAGATCCAAGATTCATGATCCAAGATCCGTGATCCAAGATTTGAAAAGAAGCCCACGGTCTTCTGGCTGAAGGGATAAAGACAACCAAACAAAAAATATCGGTTTTACTCATTCGGAAACAGGATGCTGATTGTGCGAAGGTGCGCGCTTTCTTTTTTGTATGATTCCCCATCCGATACATACGAAAAATGAAATACTCAAACCAAGCACGATATAGATATGAAGCGACGCGTACACGCTCCATACATCCATCAAAACCTTTGACGCAGAAATGCCAAGCATATTAAATAACAAAGAACCCGCGGTTGTGAATATAATAAACCGCCAAAAATTGTATTCAGCCAAACCCGCAATATACGAAGAAAACAACCGCACATATCCGAAAAACCTCACGCCGAATGCGGTATAATCCCCGTATTTTTCATACCAATAATGGATTTTTTGCTCAATTGCCGCAAACGAAACATTATTCCTCAACCTGTATTCAAGCCAATGTCTACCGTACTTGCCCGCTGCGTACGCTGTTGCAGCGCCGAACATATGGCCAGCGGTTAAAACAACCATCACAAGCCAATACGAATGGATGCCTTTCTCAATCATATACGCGCCAGATAAATATCCTATTTCAATCGGAAGCGGAAACGCAATATTTTCCAAAAACATGGAAATAAAAATACCCACAAGCCCCCAATGCTGGAACACGATGTAAAAACCTGAAATCCACTGTGTTATCATATATAATTACAATATGTATACCCTTTTTATATAATACACCATATTTTCTTTTTCCCGCTTTGCGGGATTGTTAAAAATCTACTACGAGGTTCCATTTTAAACTCTAAGCAATTAAAGTCTTCGCAAGAACTTTGTTCTTGCGAAGACGAGAACATTAGTGCTTAGAATTTTCCGCCATAGGCGGATCAGCCTCTGGCCGAAGGACTTTTTACATTAATGAGAAAGCGTACATTATGGGCTTCGCCCTGAGGACTCCATTGCTATTACAGCATCGATATACGCAAACTGAATGCTATAATACATATACGTATGAAAAAATCGCATCGAACACTGCTTTTTTGGATTCTGGCCGCGCTTTTTTGCATCGGAACGCCGATTGTTGTTCTTATGTCGCAAGGGTACGCGTTTGATTGGAAACATTACCAATGGGTTCAAACAGGCGCCATATTTTTAAAATCTCGGCCTTCGGCAACCGTTATACGCATTGGGAACATAGTTCAGCGCGTCAAACCCGCAGCGGAAATACTCTACACCGGAACATTATTCCAGTCACTTATCCCAACACCATATTTTGTTGAAGTCGCTGCGCCTAATACCACAACATTTCTTTGGCAAAAGACACTACCCGTGCAACCTCTTACGGTCACAAAAGCAACGCGTATCGCCATCCCTTATTCGCAACCGCGCACGGATGCCGTACAGCTTTCCACCACAACAATCAATTTTGTGCAGCCGCGCGATGCGCAATCGTTTGCATGGAGTTCTGATTTAAAAACGCTTTTCATATACGACCAAACAAACGCAACAAGCCAGCGCGCCATAGACCTTTCAGAAATGGCATCGTCCTCTATATCGGATAAAATTCGTTCAGCGCTTTTTTCAAAGGACAAAGATACTCTATTAGTTCGCACCAATGAAACCGTCTTGATAAAGACAAAAACAGAAATCATAAACGGCAAATCTTATTTTGCTGATTTTCTGCGGCAAACAGGGCTCACGCTTTCTTCAATCCGTTTCCGATGGCACGCAAACCAAAACAATATCCTCATTCTGATGACCAGCCAAGGCGGATACGCGTTTGACTTCCAAACACAGCGCTACACGCACTTTACCGAAAAACCGATTATTGAAATATCTGAAACAAAAACAGGAAATTATTTTCTTGATGAGAACGGCATCATATATTCTTTTGACCCGTCAAAGCAACTGTCTGAAAAACGCATCGCCATACTCCCCATTGCGCATCCGGGCCAATATGCATGGTCGCTGTACGAACTGGATAATAATCGGCTCGTTGCTTTTGCAAAAAACGGTCCATTATCCGTGCTGGATACCATCAATGGTTCATCTTTGCGAATTACAAATTCAGCCCTTGATGTCGCTATCACGGCAAACGAAACAAAAATGGCGTATGCGACTGGCAACAACCTATATGTCTATTTCCTGGAACAAATGTATGACGATGTAAAATACGAACAAGGACAATCATTTTACATTGCTCCCTTGACACAACAGGCGTATAAAATCTTTTTTGCAAACGACGACTGGTCAGTCATCGCGCTTTTTGCAAAAACTATCGTGCTTGCGGAAATAGATTCGCGCCAACCAGCGAATCATTGGACAATTCCCACAGACATTAGTTTTCCGCTTACATGCGGTAATTCGTCGTGCTCCTGGGTCCAAACAGGAAGATTGGTGCGCGCCGCATTGTTTCCTTAGGACGTTTAGCGTCCCTTAATTGGCGTCGTACGGTTCAAGCGGGCATAAATCGTGACGATGTTTTCGCGCAGGACAATAATCGCGTCCATACTGCACAAGGCGCAAAGCAAATGTTCTCCATTCACTTTGGGGAACAATGCGCATTAAATCCAATTCTATATTTTTCGGGTTCTTGTAACTGGTCAATCCCATTAATCTGCTTAACCGAATCATGTGAGTATCAACCACGATACCAACCGGTTTTTTCGTGCATTCGTTGATAATCACATTCGCGCTTTTACGGCCAATGCCCGGAAGCCCCGTAAGAGCGCCCATAGTTATAGGAATCTTTCCACCGTATTGATGTACGATTTTTTGCGCAGCTGCGATAATATGCCGCGCTTTGGTTTTATAATAATTAACGCCGCGAATATCAGACATAAACTCCCGAGGCGACGCTTGTGCGTATGCTCGAATTGTCTTGTGTTTTTTAAAAAGCTTTTTTGTAATGTGGTTTACTTTCACGTCCGTAGTTTGCGCAGACAAAATCACGGCAACCATAAGTTCCCATTGAGATGAAAAACAAAGCGAAATACGGATGCGCGGATACAATCGTTTCAAAGTCCTGATGATATTCCGGACTTTTTGCCGATGAGAAACTGACATACCGAGTAGTGATCCTGTTAATAATTCTATTTAGTATACCCCGCTAGAGACAAACCGCCCCAAGGCGGCCGTAGCCGTGTCTGTGGCAGGGTGGTCTCTAACGTGACATACCAAATTATTCCACAACAATCTGAATCACATACGGACGAACTGTTCCTGTACTCATCTCATACGGCGTTAAGGTAAACGATTGGTCAGCAATGAAATCAATGCTTTTTGACATTCCGGGCAAAATTGCGCCACTGTCAATCGTCCCGCTTCGAAAACGAAGCCCTTGTGCATCAACATTCGCATTCATCGCATGAAGCTCAATTTTGATGCGCCATCCTTTGGGAACGTGAACAATCGTCATCCCAGCTGCATCATTATCAACATCAATTGACACGAGCCGCGTTTTCACTATTGGTTCTTGAGGTGGCAAAACTGACGGTGATGAAGAAATGTTAGGAGATAAAGATGGCGTTGTAGTTGTATATGCGGTTTGCGAAGTAAGGGGTTGAGGCGTTCTGCTATTTTGATACTTATTCGATTTTTGAAATGCCTTGATAAAAACGCCCCCTAAAACAAGGGCTAAAACAATAATGAGAATTCCAAATAATTTCCCCATCATAACTTTCTATCAACATCGCAAGACGATATTATTGTCTAGCGCTTTCCCCATTGCGGTGCTTTTCGCGCACGCTTGAGCCCGAATTTCTTGCGTTCTTTTTCGCGTGCATCGCGCGTAAGTAATTTCGCTTTTTTCAATATTGTCCGGTGTTCTTGTTTCATTTTGACAAGCGCGCGGGAAAGCGCATGGCGAATCGCTTCAGCTTGTCCGCGCATGCCGCCGCCTTTGGTTGTAATATTCACGCCTACCTTCCCTTCAAGGCCTAACACTCGCAAAGGTTCGAATACGATTTTTTGTAATTCAAAAACCGGGAAATACGCGTTCACGGATTTTTTATTAATCGTGATGTCAGCGCCGTGTTCCATAAGCCGCACAACAGCAACAGCGCGCTTGCGCGTTCCTTTTGCGCGGATATATTTTTTTGATTCGGATTTTATTTTTTTGGTTGCCATACATTATGTGAATATGATATTTTTCAACAGTTTATCGCGCTGATTATTTTTGGGAAGCATGCCGCGAATCGTATGCATAAATACCGCAGACGGCTTTGCTGCAAATAATGCTTTCACTTTGATTTCTTTCAAATGGCCCATATATCCCGTATGATACCGATACACTTTTTGACTTAGTTTTTTCCCGGTAAATCGAACCGCATCAATATGTTCAATTGAAACAAGAGGGCATACCTGTTGAAGATTTCTTTTGTACTCAGGGGTATGTTTTCCCAATAAAACTCGCGCTACCTGCGTAGCCAAACGCCCCATAGATTTCCCCGTTGCGTCAATTGTTATATGAGCTGGTTCCATAACGTAAAAATAAATGGCGCTATTTTTGCTCCACAAGACTAATGATGCACATCGGTGACGCGTCGTGAGTCCTGCGCGGTAGCGCAATAATTCTCGTGCATCCCGAAGTTCTATTCGCAAACCGCGGGACAAGAATTTTATATAACTTCTCCGCTGATTTTTTTGGGAGGCGAGCTAACAAAAGACGATACGCAGCAAGCGTTTGTTTCTTTGCAAGAGTCATCAACGGACCAAAAAGACGGGCTGTTTCTTTGGCGCGGGCGCGCGTCGTTGTTATCTTTTCCTTCATAATCAAATTATGCACCAACGACTTAGTGAATGCATTTCGATCGCCTTTTTTGCGTCCGAATTTTTTCCCGACTTTACGGTGCCGCATATATTTATTTCAAATCAATACCGTGCTGTTCGGCAACTTTTCGAATTTCTTGAATTGCTTTATCGCCCAAACCCTTGAATCTGCTTATTTTATCAAGATTTAGTTTCCCTATGTCGTCAAATGTTTTGACGCGATGTTTTGCCAATATCGCCAAAAACCGGGTCGAAATGCCCGAGAGAACCAATTCGTTTACCTGTTTTTCGCGTTCTTTGCCAGAAGCATCCTGGGCTGTTTTCTCCTTTTCAATCCTCAAATTTCCGAAATGGTCAACTAAAATCCCGATTGCTTGGTCATATGCGTCCAGTGGAAAAAGCGAACCGTCGGTTTCAATGTGTAAACGCAAACGGTTATAATCCGCTCGTCCTTCAACCATCATATTTTCAACTTCAACATTGACCAAGGTCACGGGAGAAAAATTCGCGTCAAGCGCAACGGTTCCGATAGGAAGCTTTTCTTTTCTACGCTGGTCTACCTCGGAATATCCCATACCTTTTTCAACAACCATTTTCATATCCAGAGCGGCACGCTTGTCAGTCAATGTCGCAATATGCGCTTCTGGATTGACGATTTCAACCAAGGGATTCTTTGCGATATCTGAAGCAGTCACAATTCCCTCGCCTTTTTTTACAAGCGATAGCGTTTGCGGTTCATTGGAAAAAACGCGGAAACGCAGTTTTTTCAAATTAAGCGATATGTCAATTACATCTTCCAGAATGTTCGGAATAGTTGAAAACTCGTGGTGAACGCCTTCCACGCGAAACGATGTGACCGCAGCTCCTTCGCACGAAGAAAGAAGCACGCGCCGCAACGCGTTTCCCAATGTTACTCCGTATCCCGGGAATAATCCTTCAATTTCAATAACCGCCTTGCGGGCATCTGACTCGACGATTATTGGTTGTTTCGGTAATGTAATCATATGTTCATTTTCCGTTTGTTAATTATGTTTACCCCGTCAGAAATTCATAAGTACAAAGAATCTGAAGAGGATAGTATGTTTTAGAAAATCTTTTATTTTTGCTCGTGCATTATTTTGTTGAATTTCATACGGGGTTTACCCCGTAGTAGAAATGCGACAGAATTTTATGCCGTATTTCTGATTTTATTTTAATACACAGATATCAATTTACTAGGTTGTATACGTAACATGCATGGAATTCTTTTGTTAAGGCAGTCGCATTCTCACTACGGGGTTTACCCACGCACCAATCTTGTCTAACAAGGATGGTGCGGGGTTTACACTAACGGGAGTAAAACTCAAGAATAAGGGGAATATTGAAATTAATGCCGCTTTGCTCAAGTGTTGGAACCCCTACAACTTCTGCTCTCAAAGCATCCGGGTCGGTTTTAATCCACGCTGGCGGTATGTGCTTTTTAATCGTTTCCAAAGATTCTGAAAATGCTTTGGTCTTTCTTGCTTGACCGCTTACGGTTATGATATCTCCTCGCCGCATTGCGTAAGAAGAAATGGTTACGCGTTTGTTATTGACCAAAATGTGGCCGTGCGAAACCAATTGGCGCGCAATACTCCGCGAAGGAGCAAACCCGGCGCGAAATACCGTATTATCCAACCGCGATTCAAGCCCGCGAACCAAACAATCGGTCTTTGAAATAATTTTATTACGCGTTGCATCAGACGCATACCGTTTCATGCGACGCTCGCTCAATCCGTATGTCAAACGGATTTTTTGTTTTTCCGCAAGCTGCAACGCGTATTCAGACATCATGCGGCGTCGTTTGCCGTGCATGCCCGGACGATATGGTTTGCGAATCATTGCTGATTTTTGCGAGAGCGACCGTTCAGCTTTGAGTTGCAAATACTCTCCAACAGCTCTGTTCTTTTTTTCCTTTGGACCTAAAATAAACGCCATACCATACAAAATATCATTATACTCTGCGGGGCTTTACCGGGCGAGGACCGTTGTGGGGAATAGACGTCACGTCCTGAATAGCGGCGATATCAACGCCTTGGTTAATCAATGCTCGCACCGCAGCTTCTCGTCCTCCGCCAATGCCGCGAACAAACACAACTACTTTGCCCAGTGTTACTTTTTTTAATTTTTGGAGCAATGTGTCAACTACGCTCGTTGCCGCATACGGAGTTGCTTTTTTGGGACCCTTGAACCCCAAACTTCCAGAGGATGACCACGCGACCATATCTCCTTTTTCGTTCGTCACACAAATCAACGTGTTGTTATATGACGCATTGACATATACACGGGCCTTTTCAAGGTGTTTTGAAGGACCATGGCTTGCGGCTACTCCTGCTTTTTGAATATTGGATGTAACGGCCTCCTGCTCTTGTAAAGCATGTTCGCCCGTTTCTCGCATGACTGTTTTTTTACCCATAGAAAAGAAAAATATGCATATTATGTTTTTGACGCGGAACGTTTTCTTCCCGACCCAACCAACTTTTTTACATTCCCGCGAACCGTTCGCGCATTACGCTTTGTGCTTTGTCCTCGCACGGGCAATCGCTTCATATGTCTGATGCCCCGATAGCATTTGATATCTTTCAACCGCTTGATGTTGGTTTGAATTTCACGGCGCAAATCACCTTCAATGCGATATTGTTTTTCAATCGCATCGCGGATTTTTGCAATTTCCGCGGTGGTCAAATTTTTCGTCCGCGTATTTGGAGAAATTCCCGCTTCTATGACAATTTTTCGCGCGCGCGTAGGACCGACGCCAAAAATATATCTCAACGAGATATCAATCTGCTTTTCATCTGGAATAACGACTCCTGCAATTCTCATACAAATACGATAACAACGGTTTTTTATCCCTGCCGCTGCTTATGACGTTTCGTGGAGCAAATGATATACACGCGCCCCTTTCTCCGAACCACTTTGCACTTTGCACATCGTTTTTTAACTGACGTTCGCACTTTCATATCATTTTCGATAAATAATTCGCCCATGGTCCGGGTTATACGAAGAAAACTGGACCGTCACGCGGTCCCCTACAGTGACTTTAATAAAGTGCATTCGCATTTTACCAGCCAAATACGCAAGAACTTCTCGGCCGCTATCAAGCCGGACTCGAAACGTAGTACTTGGCAACGCTTCCAGAACTTCACCTTCAAAACACTGCTCTGAACCCTTATTCGCCATACACGTGTCCTATTCTACTCACGATAAGGGGAAAAGTCAACCCAGCACCACTTCTGCTACGGCAGAAGTGGTGCTGGGTCAATCCTTCGACTACGCTCAGCATTGTCATGAGCAGCGCCGAATGACAATATGACAATGCTTCGACAAGCTCTGCATTGGTCAAATCGATTACAATATCAAAGCTTTTTATCGTACTTCAATGTCAATTTTATCCACATTGCTCGGAACGCGTGTAATCCAAAACGGCCACACGACAATATCAACGCGCCTCACACCGGAAACTGCCAGGAGTTCTCTCCGCAAGTCGTCCAGGGTCCTTGCGGCGGTTTTTTGTTGAAGCATCATGGTATCAACAATCGGTATTAATTCACGTTTGGCATGCACCGACATGGTCATCGTTCCTTGTTCAAAGGAAACAATTGGCGTTTCATACGAAAACGTCACAACATCTTTCACAAGCGTGCTCGCGGATTGGTTCACGGACATCTTGGTTTGCACATACTGCGTAATGTCTTTTTCATCAAACACCATCAAAGCAACTGTGCCTTGAATAGTCGCAGAAAACGAAGATGTTTTTGTCCCTGCCTTTGCAGGTACGGCGACGCTTGAAACTTTAATGCGCAGCGCTTGGTCCAGCAATTTTATTGAATCGGGTAAACTGCTGACGATATCTTGTTTGGTCTGGTCAATGGCATATTGCGCAATTGATTGTTTTGCGTTCTGTATGTCGTCCTCGGTCACCACTGGTATTGTTCCAGTTGCCGCATACGCAAACGGAACAATTGAAACGCCGTATATTGTTTGATATTTTGCTAATCCTGCAAGTCCCGGCAAACGAAACTGTGTAGGTTGAACCGCAAACGACGGGCCCGGCTGGTCAGCCCTGATGCGCGCCTGGATTGAACCCGGAGTCGTCGTACCATTCTGTATGGTATAGCCGGGTACAATGGTTCGCTCAATCAAACGGAATAATTTTCCGTCCGAAGATAAAAACCGCGTTGTGGCGACAAGCACTTGCGGCGTTCGTTGGGCCTTGTTGTATATCGTCACTGTTCCTTCCACATATGATGGCTCTTGGCTCTGTCCGGTTGCTTGATATGTTTTTGTGTATTGAAAAGATTTTTCATACAACCGCAGCGGCAAAATATCTGCAGTCGCGGTTGCAAGTTTTTTGGAAAACTGAATTGAAAACGATTGGTCTTGCTTTTGCTTTTGGGTGGTGATGACAATATGCACGCTCGTTGCCATAAGGCCAAACCCATATACGCATGCTGAAATGAAAAGAAATATACCGGACCACATGAGTGCTTTCATTGGCACACGATGTTTGCGTGCAGCATGTTTTTCCGTTTCGTGATCAAGCGTCTTTTTTCCCTGCACAAGCTTTTTCCAAATATTCGCTTTACGCCTCACATTATCTTTGATCCGTGATGATAAGGATGCTGCGCTTGTTGCGCGCGCGGCTTGCTGTAGGCGCGGTTTTTCTGTTTTTTCAGGTTCGGAATTCCGAGCGTTCTTTTTTGAATCACTGCCGTTCGGTCGCGCGATATCGGTAAATTTTTTTGGCATATATTACTATATATAATTTCTCGTTCCTATTATACCGCCTCAACGCCTATTCAACAATGGCGCGAATGCGTTTTAATCCTTGCCCGATTGATTCAACTTTCATAATGATAAAGTGTCCGATATCTTTCGTGTTTGCCACATGCGGACCACCGCAGATTTCTTTTGAAAAATCGCCAATTGTATACACTTTGACGCGTTTGCCGTACCGGGACGCAAACAAGCCTAAGGCTCCGCTTTGTTTTGCTTCATCAAAACTCATTTCCTGCATCGTAACCGGAATCGCGCGGTTGATGACCCTATTAACCAAATCTTCAATCTGTTTGATTTGTTCCGGCGTTATCTTGTCCGGATACGGAAAATCAAATCTCATGCGTTCTGCGGTGATATTGGAACCGCGCTGTTCAATATGCTCGCCTAAAATCGTGCGAAGCGCGGCTTGAAGCAAATGAGTTGCCGTGTGATATTTGGTGGTTTGCTCAGAATGGTCGGCTAACCCTCCTTTGAATTTCTGCTCCGCGCCGGCGCGAGAAAGCTCCTGATGGTGCTTCAATTTTTCTTCGAACAACGAATGGAGTTCTGGAGACGAAAACAATACGCCATTGCGCTTTAATTCTTCAAGTGTCAATTCCAAAGGAAATCCGTACGTTTGATATAAATCAAAAACTATCTTCCCCAAATCCTGCGGTTCTTCATGCAATTTCCTCGCGTATTGTTTTACAATTTTTACGCCGCGTTCAAGGGTCTTTACAAACTTTTCCTCTTCTCGCAACAATTGTTCTTGTATGAAACCCTTATGCTGGTTAAGTTCGGGGTACGTATCCTGGTATATATCCATAACAGTTTGCGCAATTTGCACAGTGAAAAAACCTTGTATTCCGATTTGCTTGCCATACCTTACTGCGCGCCGAATAAGACGGCGCAAAATATATCCTTGCTCAACATTAGACGGCTCAAGTTTTTCTGCCATTAAAAACGAAGCTGCCCTGACATGGTCGGCAATAATGCGCATGGCGCAATCGCTATCAACAAAATCTCCGTACCGTTTGTTGCTTAATTCCTCAATTTTTTTAATAATCGGAATAAACAACTCGGTTTGATAATCGTCGTCTTGGCCGTTGAGCACAGCAAGCGTCCGTTCCAACCCCATACCGGTATCAACATTTTTTTGCATAAGCGGTTTGTATGTTCCGTCCGATTGCTTATGAAATTGCATAAACACATCATTCCAAATCTCAACCCATTGCGAATTATCCGGGTCAAATTGCTCGGGCACATGATGAACATCGCCTGTCCAGTAAAACATTTCCGTATCGGGCCCGCACGGACCGGTTTGCCCCGCAGGCCCCCACCAGTTGTTTTTCTTTGGCAAACGCGCGATTCTGGAGTCAGATATTCCAAGCGATTTCCACACATCGTATGCTTCCTGGTCAAATGCTGCATCTTGATCGCCTGCAAATACCGATACTGCCAGCATGTCCGGTTTAAGCCCCAGCCACTTGTCCGAAGTCAAAAACTCCCAACTCCATGCAATTGCTTCTTTTTTGAAATAACCTGTCCCGATACCATCTGGCGCGGCAGGGTCGCCCAAAGACCAATTACCAAGCATTTCAAAAAACGTATGATGACAAAAATCGCCGACTTCATCAATATCATCCGTGCGCAGGCATTTTTGCACATCAACAAGCCGATTACCAGCAGGATGTTTTTCACCCAACAAAAACGGCACGAGCGGATGCATGCCGGCGGTCGTGAACAAAACCGACGGGTCGTGCTCGGGAATAAGCGGCGCGCTGGGAATAACCGCGTGTCCGCGTTCTTGAAAAAATGATATATATTTTTTGCGAAGCTCGTCTGCTGTCATAATAAAGCGTATTATAACAAAATTTATCTCATATTTCAGGTCGCGATTACTCCCCCACCGAGCATTTTTTGCCCTTGATAAAACACAATTGACTGTCCTGATGCGATTCCAACAGGAACTTTGGCGCATTTTACAACTGCTGTTTTTCCTTTTATACGCATAACCGTAACTTCTTGCAAGGGCTGACGATACCGATACCGCGCCATGCACGAAAACGGCATATGGGGCATATGTGAAGATATCCAATGTATATTGTGTACGCGAATAACATGGTCAAAAAAGCGGTTCACGTATTTGTGAAATGAAACATACAGGGTATTTGTTTTTGCGCATTTTGCAACTATGTAATACGGTTCGCCAGCCGCAATACGGATGCCGTGGCGCTGGCCAATGGTGTAAAACTGTACGCCTTGATGCATTCCGACAACACTTTCATACCTTTTACCTTGTGCGTCAAAAATCACTTGTATGATATCGCCTTGTTTTGGTGAAACATACGCTTGTAAAAATTCATTGAACTTAACCTTGCCAACAAAACATAATCCTTGCGAATCTTTGCGCTCAGCGTTTATCAATCCATGCCGTTTTGCCAGTGCGCGGACTTCGGGCTTTATATAATCGCCAATGGGAAACAAACAATATCGCAATTGCTTTTGCGTCAATGTCCATAAAAAATACGATTGGTCTTTGTTGTTGTCTTTAGCAACAATCAACGAATAACGAATTGGTGCTAATTTACGAATAAACGAATGAGGGGGCAAGAATTTTTTCGCAAATTCGTATATTCGTAAGGATTCGCTATTTGTTGATTTTAACCGAACATAATGTCCTGTGGCAATGTAATTCGCGCCCAAGGACAATGCTTTTTTCAAAAACAAACCGAACTTGATTTCCTTGTTGCACATCACATCCGGATTGGGCGTTTCGCCCTTACGGTATCCGCGCACGAAATAATCAAACACTTTACCACGATATTCTTTTTCAAAATCCCATGTATAAAACGGAATGTTGATTTGACTTGCCGCTTCGCGCGCGAACCGCTGGTCT
Source organism: Parcubacteria group bacterium CG1_02_44_31 (assembly GCA_001872485.1). Taxonomy (GTDB): domain Bacteria; phylum Patescibacteriota; class Minisyncoccia; order UBA6257; family Brennerbacteraceae; genus UBA1567. The sequence continues at coordinate 6,492 of MNWK01000016.1, read as the reverse complement.
TGCTCCCATGTGCACCACACAACCCCGGGCTTGCTTTCAGACCAGTTTTTCATATATACACCAACCACATTGTATCCCTGTTTTTTCAACAACAGAGCAGCGACCGAGCTGTCAACGCCTCCGCTCATAGCAACGAAAACAATTTTTTTATTGTTTTTTCCCATTATCACTATTACCTAAAATAAAGCAAGGGCAGTTATGATGCTTAAAATCCTCCGTTTCAAAATACAAGCTTGACATATAACAGAATGAACGATCGTTAATTCTGTTATGAGTTTGGGTATTGCTTTAGATTTTATAACGCGGCAACAGATGATTTTTACAATTGCCCGGAATTTTGAGATGCATCTTGCCAGCCGGAATCTTCGGGCTTGTGAACAATTTCTTTGAGCAACGACGTCAATTCTCCGTGAGACGTTTCTTGTTTTTTCTGCTTTTTTTCTTTTTCATACATTTCTTTCAACGCGCGTTCACGCTGCGCTTTTTTCAAACAATTTTTGCAATACACCGGGCGTTTAGGGTCCGGCTGAAATGGAACCTTGATGTCTTTTTTGCACGATGCGCATACCGCATCGTATAAAACCGCGTTTTCTTTTTGCGCATTCCTGTTTTCTTCTCCGCCTCGCTTTTCAAACTGTGAGGCAATCATTTGCTCAACGCCCTTCTTGGGAGAACAATATTTCAAACGGGACAACGCAATGATTTCATCTTCAAACATTTGCTCTGGGACTGGAGTCGGCGGGAGCGTTGATGCCAAAAACGGCTGGGATACAACTCCATCAACCATCAGTTTGGCGTAAAACTGATATTTGGGAAGATTAACCAAATCTTGTGCTGTTAACATTGGTTCAAATTCCTTTTCCAAAAACTTCGCGTCGCGCGCTCCGATGCGAAACGTAATCAATGTCCCGATTGTGCCTAAAATTGCCGCCTGTATCTCTTCCGGGACTTGCTCAATGTATTGATGCGCAAGAACCAAATTCAAGCGATATTTGCGCGCTTCTGCCAAAATATTGATAAACGCCTCGGTTGCGAAGTTTTGAAATTCGTCAATAAGCAAAAAGAAGTCTTCGCGTTTTGACTCCGGCACATCAATGCGTGACATGGCAGCTTGCTGAAGTTTGGTCACGATAAGCCCTCCCAAAAGCGACGCGTTGCTTTCGCCAATCAATCCCGTTGGCAAACGCACAATCAAAATTTTCTTTTGGTCAATTATTTCGCGCAAATTAATTTTGGACTTTGACTGTCCGATGATATTCCTGATGAGCGGGTTTGATACGAATTGTCCTACTTTGTTTTGAATAGGCGCGATTGCCTCAATTTGGAACCGGTCATGATACCTCGCGAATTCGTCAGTCCAAAACGCCTTGATAACCGGGTCAGTCAGATGGCCAACAACATCTTCTCTGAAATCTTTATTTGCAAGCAAATGGCTGATGCCTAAGAGCGTCGCGTCAGGATATTCCAGCAGCGCCAAAATACAGTTATTCAAAATATATTCCATTCTCGGAGACCATACATCAGGCCATATTTTCTTGAACACGCTCATAAGACCCGCGGCAACCGTATTACGCGCTTCGGACGATACGTATTCCATGGCGTTGAACGCAAGAGGAAATTCGATGTCTGCAGGATTCAAATACACCACATCGTCAAGGCGGTTTTTCGGAACCATTTTGAGCAATCGCTCGGAAAACTCTCCATGCGGGTCAATCACGCCGACGCCATTCCCACACATAATGTCGTGAACCGCCAATGTATCCAAAATGGTTGTTTTACCAACACCTGTTCTGCCAATCACATACATATGTCTGCGGCGGTCATCGGTTTTGATGCCAAACTTAGTCTGCTTATCGCGGAAAAACGTTGTTCCGATTAATGCAATGTCTTCTGTTTGTTTTACCATATTTTGAATTATTGGATAATGGGCAAATCTGACGGCGGCGCCTGCGTTTTTGTCTGCACACGATACAGCTTTGACGCCTCGACTTGGCTAATTGGAAAATGATACAAGGTTGCACACTCCTCAATATTTAAAAGCGTGCGTTTCATAATATCGTCTGTTGATAAAGGTTTGAATTCTCCCCATTTGCGGAATTGCGGCGCAGGTTCTACGATTCTGTTTCGATAGCATGTGAATAATGCCGTGGCGTCGCGCCGTTTCAAATTATCTCCCCACAACACTTGCGCAAAAAAGTTATAATCTTTTTTCTTGCCTTTGAATTCATTGAGGTTCGAAGTATTAAAACTTCGAAAAAACGCATTCATTGCCGCTCTGCGAGCTTTATTATCAAACACGGTCTTTGGGGCGTGATATAAAACCCGAATCATAGTTTCAAAAACCGGTTTCGCAAGTTTCTTTTCCATTTGTTCCACGCGGTCTCTTTGCCCCGGAGACATAAATTGCATCAAGCTTTGGGGTGTTTTCTCTTCTTTTTTTTCTTCCTTTTTTGCAGGAGATGCTTGCTCCATGATGCCTCCGAATGAAGTCAAAAAATCATTAATTGTTTGCGCTATTCCCGTAAGAAATTCAATAATCAGGTTTTCGTTTTTTGGTTCGGGCGCTGTTTTTTTACCCATCAACTTGTCAATAACCGCTTGCGCAGCTTTTTTCCATGCTTTTGTTTGCGGACCCGTAAGCCCGCGGAGATTCATTTGCACCCATATTTCCTCGCCTTCTTGCAAATGGCTCAAAAGCTCCAACAGTGGGGCCATAGGGTCAAGACGTTGCTCTTCAACCCGTTCTTCAAAAAATTGATATGTTTTGATGGGATACACAGGGTCTTCGCCAAGCTTATACTCCGTTCCCCACATATTAGTATACGCACTGGGCAATGTTTGAAATTTTTCTGTATAATCTTTCGCGTCAAGAATTTGTATTTGCGGATATTGCGAACGGAATTGTGTCTCAACCAAGGGCCTGAATTCCTTGGGCGTGCGCACGAAAAAAGAAATGCCGCTATGCGTACCGAGTAATTCAAACGAAACCCACAAGGGCAACTTCCCGGCTTTGAATGGAATCTTTTTGTCGCGCAATTCTTCTTGCCATGTATCTGGCGTGGTTGAAATCGCTTGCAGTCCGGCAAAAATCTGCTCCATGGCTTTGGGCGTCAACAAGACATCGCGCGGAACTTTCAGCTCAAGAAATTCCCATACAACGTTTTTCAAAAAAAGTTTCCGCCAATACAAAATCCATTGTTCCAAGAAAATGTAAAACAATGTTGGCGGCAAAATGACCCACCAATACGCCGCGAACGCGCGCCATATGACGCTGAATATATCGCTGAAAATTTTCTGGGTAAACGCGTCGGGAAACAAAAAACGATAGACATCCATGCCTTTATTGTATAACGCTTCCCATACGATGCGCAATATGCACTTATGCCTCTTCCATCTGACGTCCGATGCGGCGCAACGCGTACTTGCCGTTTGCGTCCCTGGAGAAAAACTTTTTGTTCTGCAAATTGATAAAAATGGTTGATTCCTTGACGATTTTGCGTTTTTGAACGCGTTTGACAATGTCGCTTATAGCCAATGGTTTTGCAGCTTTTTGCAAAATATCTGCGATAACTTCGCGCACGGTCCCGCCTTGATACCCCCATTCCTTTAACGCATATAATCCTCTGCCAACTAGCACAAAATTACGATTTCGAATCAATTCGTTATGTACGGTTTGCGCGCGCACCGTTCTTTGCCATACAGGATGGAAATTCGACGCAACGCTCGCATGCGTATTGATTGCCTGTGCCAAGTCGCGGAAATGAAGTGGATGTTCAGCTTGACGCAAAACCATCAGTGCTTTATCTCCGACATTCCCCGGAACAATCTGTTTCATGTGAGCCGCGCCAATGTATCCGAATGGGCTGAAGGTAAGCATTTTGCTCAAGCATGCATATGACAATGCAATACCCGGACGCAATGTCTTGATGCCGACTTTCTTCGCACAGTCCACAAAAAACGATTCTGCATCTTCAACTGAAATAGGTGTGGTCCGTTTGGCAAATGTTTTATCAACGAGTTTCACGAATGCAAAAACTTTTTCAGCAGTTTTCAACGCGTCGGTCCAAAACGCCGCGCACGAATCCGTTTCCGGCATGTATGTCATTGACGAGTCAAACATTAACAAAAACCTGATGCACATCGGGTTCGTGTTTTCTTCATTCATCACATACATAAGTTCGCGCAGCAATCTGCTTTCTTCGCGCACACCGTCAAAATGTTTCAAATGGTCATGTACAACTGCGGAAAACTTTTCAAATGACTTTGGTAATGCCTTACGTATCATGACAAGTCCCGCAGATTCAATCTGACGCACGCGTTCTCGGGTAATTTTTAAACTCTTTCCGATTTTATCCAAGGTTTCAATCTTTCCGGTTACAATTCCATAGCGGCGCGAAACCACTTCGCGAGTCCGCTGCGGCACAATATGCAATGTTTCTTGTATAAGCTGTTCAACCATATTTTCAAATACTAAGATACCACGTTTTGTGTTTTAGGTCAACGGAATGTAAAGCCCCATGGACTACCCCTCAAGACTGGACTAGCATGTGACAATCTTTCTTTCCCTTTCTGCGCGCGCTGCTGCGGTTCTTATTCAGTCAAACAGCGCTTACCAGGCATATCCCTGTTGCAGCGGAATTGTATGAGGCTTGCGCAACCTCACGCTTTTAGGCGTAATTTCAAGGTATTCATCTTCTGCCATCACCTCAAGCCCTCGTTCAATTGTCAACTCGTACGCCGGAGTCAAAACAATCGCCTCATCGCCTAATGGCGTTCGCACATTGCTCATTTCCTTGCCTTTCATCGGATTCACGCGCATTTCCCTAGTACTTTTTAATGTATTGCCAATCACCATACCTTTATACACCTCAACGCCCGCGCCAACATACAGCATTCCGCGCAATTGGAGATTCGCAAGCGCATACCCTAGTGTTTTGCCTGTTGCCATGGAAACCATGGAGCCGACAGCGCGTTTTTTGATTTCACCAATATATGGGCGAAATCCAACAAACCGTTGAGACAAAATTCCTTCACCCTTGGTATCAATTATAAACATAGTACGGTATCCCAAAAGCCCACGTGTCGGACCTTCAAATGTGAGACGCACAGTTCGGTCAGTCGGATGCATATTTTGCAAAATAAATCCGCGCATGCTTAATTTTTCAATCACAACACCCTGATACTCAACCGGCGCATCTACAACCACTTGTTCAAATGGTTCGCATACAACGCCGTCAATCTCGCGCATAATCACGTGCGGCTGGGATACTTGCATTTCATATCCTTCGCGGCGCATGATTTCAAGCAAAATCGCAATGTGCAATTCTCCTCGTCCGGACACCACACACGCGTCGCTTTGGGAAAAATCAATATGCAGACCCACATTTACTTCACGCTCGCGCTTCAAACGTTCGCGAATCTGGCGCGACGTTACATATACGCCTTCGCGTCCGGCAAACGGCGAATTATTTACAAACACATTCAATGTGAGCGTTGGCGCGTCAACCGCAATTGCGGGAAGCGGCTGTTCGTTCATGTCTGTTGTGACGGTCTCTCCTATATCAATATCAGGCAGCCCCGCGACCATCACAATATCTCCGGGCATCGCCGCATTTGTTTCCTGCTTTTGCAAACCTGAAAATGTGAAAATCTTGGTGAGTTTTCCTGTTCGCGTATCGCCATTTGGTTTTTTCACAAACACGCTTTGCCCTGGGCGAACCGTTCCCTGATATACGCGACTAATCGCAAGCCGACCCAAAAAATTATCATATCCCAAATTAAACGGCTGGAGTTTGAGCGGCAATTCCGATGACGCATGCGACGCAATCGGCACATATTCAAGAATCGTATCCAAAAGCGGGGTTAAATCGTGCGACTCGTCTGAAAGATTTTTCTTTGCAATTCCTTCGCGTCCTGATGCGTATACAATAGGAAAATTCGCCTGCTGTTCATTTGCGCCAAGCTCAAAAAACAATTCCAGCACCTGCTCTACGCATCGATTAGGGTCTGCGGTTTTCTTATCAATTTTGTTGATTACCACAATTGGTTTGAGCTCGAGTTCCAAAGATTTTTTCAGCACAAACCGCGTTTGCGGCATTGGGCCTTCTTGGCTGTCAACCACCAAAAGCACCGAATCAATAGACCGCAATACGCGCTCCACTTCAGAACCAAAATCAACATGCCCGGGCGTATCAACAATATTAATCTTCGTTCCTTTGTATGTAATGGAAGCGTTTTTGGAATAAATGGTAATGCCGCGCTCTTGTTCAAGCGCGTTGGAATCCATGGAAATGCCTTCGGCAACCGCGCCGGTTTGGCGCATAAGCGCGTCGGTCAAAGTTGTCTTGCCGTGGTCCACGTGTGCGATAATGGCAATATTGCGAATATCCATATTTATGTATAATCAACACCTGCCCTGTAGTTCTTGCTTAGCAAGATAGTACCAAGATGAGCAATGATAGCTATATTTCTAATATCCATACAAGCGAAATC
>MNWK01000014.1 GCA_001872485.1 Parcubacteria group bacterium CG1_02_44_31 | reverse complement strand
TCCCCATTTAATACCTGCTTGAACTAATCTGATAAACGCAAAAAACCCTCCTAAGGCAAGACCAAGAGAATATATATAACTTACCACACCTTCAACAGTCACATCAGGAAGCTGGCCTGTTCCAGGAACAGGCAACATAGGCACTTCCCATTGGTATTGGGTGGCTGCGTATGTATAGCTTGCCCCAAATATAAACGTCAATAAATGGATAAGATACTGCATGGTGCATTGAGATACAAAAAGCTATTTGTTACTCACGGTGAAGAAAACTTCAATATATTCAAGTTTTCGTTGACCGTTTTGCGCAATAAAAGAAAATCGGTCGCGCGTAGGGTTTTTAGGAAGCGTGAGTTCCAATATCTGCGGGTCGCTCTCGGAAAGGGGAATTTGTTCGCTTTTGTGATACCACAAGAAATTAATGTTGTTTATTGACTGGACGTTTAGCCCGTACGCTTTTGCAAAAACAGTTATTTTTTGCTCCGCAGTTCCCTGAATGAAATTTATTGCAACAGGAAGGATTTTATTGTTTTGGATTTGGTGAATGGTTGCGTCTGGTTTATCAAGCACAGGGATGCTCACTTGAGATTGTCCGACAAGTAAATTGGTGTTTGGGTCGTTTATGCGCACAGCGACCATCAGCGAATTCGTTTTGACGAATTGTTTCAGTTGAAATGAAATATCAGACAAGCCATTGCCTTGTTGTATCTTGATGCCGTTTGTATACCACTCATACGCGTATTGCTTGGGGTCAAGGGGCGTATATATTGTTTTGCCAGATGATGTTTGTCTGACGGAAAAGATATTTGTATACAGCCTGATGGTTGTTCCTTGAATTGGCAGCAACCGCGCGTGCAACAAATAATCAAATGGCGCGTATGACTGGGGGTCCCACGAAATTGTCGCCATTATAGTATCTGCCGCATTCATCGGCTTGGCGAATATGCATAATAATGTCACTACGCATACAGCAATGAGTATTTTTATCCATGCACCAAAAGACCATAAGCTTGCCCATGGATGAGTGGTCTTCTGGTGCGGGATTCTGCCTTGCGCGTAAGCGCGAGAGGAGTCCCATAATTGGATGGTACCATGCGCTTGCGCGCGGGGTTCCATTAAGTTTTTGTTTTTGCGCATATGAGTATTGTTATTGTGAATATATTGATTAACAAATGCAATGATTTATTTAACGAATTTTGCTATTTTTGCCGCGCCTTTTGTAAGTGTTGCTATTTTTTGCGTTGTTTCGCGCACCGCTTCTGCCGCCCCCATAGCTTCACCGGCTATTTCTGTGACTTTTCCAAGTTTTTCTTGAACCATTGGAAGAGAAACAATATACCCGCATACAATCGCAATCGTCCACGGGAATAAGTCGCGAAGCCACGGAATAATATTGACTAAAAGCGAAACTGCGGCAATGCCGATTTGCATTATATCTTTATTTCCCGCAAGCCATAGCCCGAACGAAAGAATAAGTCCGAGAGTGAAATCAAGAATGTATGGCACCCATGCGCTTACAGCTCCTAAGTCAAGCCAGTTTTGCAAATCAAGTAAAACAGCTGTTGGCAGCAACAGCATGAGAAAAACAACAAGGCTCATTGGCTTGAATTCCTCTTGTGTTCCTGCTGTTATTGAGCCGCCTTCGCCTTCTCGCCATATTTTTTGTGTAGCTTTTGATCGTCCGGGGTTGAATTCGTCTTTCCTGCCAATGGAAGCAACTGCTGTGCGGGGCGTCCGAGGCGCAGAAGGAGTAATTTTTGGAATAGTTGTTGGTCCTGGCATATTGTCTTATTATTCAGCTTGCTCTTTTGCTTGTTTGATTTTCAGCAATTGCGACGGGTCGGTTGTGATAATTTGGTCCTCGGTATATGACGATACGACTTTTACAATCACATGTTTTGGCCCTGCGAATAACAATCCTTCTCCGACTGAAAGATTGGTCAGCGTTTCTTGTTCCGGAGGCGTAAGCGAAAATACTTGTCCCAACGATTCCATTGCCGAGCTTGCCTGTTTCATTAAAAATTGTATGGACGAGTTTGTGATAATGGGTTTTCCATATGGAGATTTTAAAAAATCGTCAACATCCTGCGTAATAGTGGTGAGTCCTAAATAATACTTGCGCCCCCGTTTTGCCATAGATAGCAAAAAGTTTGCTCCATCGTTGTTTTTCATCAGCCACCACGCTTCATCAACAATCAGCAAGCGGGGTTTTAATTCTTTTCTAATGAGGTTCCAGATGTGCCCCAAAATAATATACATTGCGACAGGACGCAATTCTTCGTCTAAATCCCGTATGGAAAATACGGTCAGGCGATTGCCCACATTGATGGTGGTGGGCTGGTTGATGAATCCGGCAAATGAACCTTTGGTGTATTTGTACAGCTTGCTTGCAATGTCTTTTCCGCCCTCCATAGTTTCAAGCACGGTTTCTAAATCTTCCATCAAAGGAGGTTCCTTGCCCAAAAATGGCGTATCGGGCGTGATATCGCGCGACGCATAGGTTTGTTTAATTGCTTGGTCTAATATTGCTTCGTGTTCGGGCGTGAGTTCGCCAATCATAACTTTGATAAGGCCGACAATATCCAAAATATGTTGCCTGAACGCGCTGACAGGGTCTTCGTCCTGGCCTATGGTGGTAACATCAAAGGGGTTCATATGGTCTTGGGAATCAATCGCAATGCGGAAAAAGCTTCCGTCGAACGCTTCAGCCAAATGCTGATATTCGTTTTCCGGGTCAATAATAATCACTTCTTGCCCTTGCATGAGCGACCGGATGATTTCGAGTTTGGTTGCGTATGATTTCCCTGCCCCTGATTTTGCGAATACAACCGCATTCGCGTTTTCAAGCGAAAATCGGTCAAATATCACCGGCGTGTTGTTTTGTAAATTTATGCCGTAGAAAATTCCTTTGTTGGTCATAAGCGTTGATGAAATGAACGGGAAAAAAGTTGATGCGGGTCCGATATTCAAAGGTTGGTGGATGTCAAGATTATCATTACCCAATGGCATATGAGCCTCATACCCTTCAAATTGCTGGAACACCGCCTGCTTAAGTTCAACCATTTTTTGCCCCAATAAACCCGTAATTTGCGCCTCAAGGGCGTTCAGGGCTTTTTCATCGTTCGCAATCATGGTGAAATAACACGAAACATAAAACATTTTATCTTCTCCGCGCGTCAGAGAATCACGAAGCGTTTCAATATCTTGCAAAGCAGTTTCCAGCATGGGATTTCTAATAAGTCCTTTTTCTTGCTCGCCTATCATTTGCGCTTCAAGTTGCGTTGCTTTTTTGCGCAGGTTTTCCAAAATCTTTTCCGTATCCATGGGATGGAAAAACATTGAGATGTTGATTGTTTGGTTTACATTAATGATTGGCGAGAGCCATCCGACATCCAGGAACTTCGGATATCCTGCGATGAACATTGTACGCACCACCTTGTCGGAAAAGCGAAGGAGCGAGGGCGTGATTTCCATGCCGACAGGCGTTACCAGGTCCCGGAATGTGGAAGCGGTTTTTTGATACAGTTCTTCTGCTCCGATTTGCTCAATGCTTGAAACCGGACCGGATGAACTTTGCTTGCCCTTGCCAAGAATATTTTTAAGAAATGGAAAATCAAATAAAGCCATATGATGATAGGCGCGGTTACTGTTTGATTTCTTTTTCCTGGGGATTATACAGGTTATAGAATAATTCGACCAATTCTTCTGTATTGAGTTGGCGGTTTTCAATGCCTATGCTATTGAGCGCTGATGAAACCATGTTGGTGCGCGCAGCCAATTGTTCGCTGTGCCGTATAAATTCCTCGTCCGTATGTGCAGGTTGTTGCGGAGTCGCGCTTGCCAAAGGATTGAGCGCTCCTAAAAATGAAGCGTTGAGAGCCTGAAGTTGAAACGGAACAATGACGAAAAATCGTTTACTCATAATGTTGTTTTGTTCCAAAAGCGCGGTAAGGAAATTGACGTAATCAGTCATTTGCGCCTGAAGCAGCTCATTTTGCTCCTTTTCTTTCAAGGACTGAATAGACGAAATGTACGTGTCAATGTTCGCTTTTTTGGAATACACCATGGCCTGCAAAGGAAAATCAATTGTGGTAAGCAGTTCCTGAAAGGCGTTGATAATTCCCTGCTTTTCTTCAGACGATTTCAAATCAAAATTCATGCCCTCTGCTTCAAGCACTGCGCGTAGTCCCTTGTTTTTCAAAATCAAAATGCCATCACGAATGGTGTCCAGAGAAATGAGCTGTTGTGAAGTGCCTTTTTCTTCCATACCCAGTATATCAACTTCAAGCGCCAAGCGTCTTTCTTTGACGTTGGTATTGGATTAATCTTAAACCCATGAATCTTCTTCCTTGGGTTGTTTTTAAATAATTTTCTCGACGTTTGGCATCTTCTAAATTTAAACAACCTCCAAAATATATTAGCTTGAATGGCAACCTAAATTTAGTAGCAAAAGAAAGTCCTTTTTTGTGTTCTTCTATTCTTCTTTTCAAGTTATTGGTATATCCTATGTATCTTTCGCCATCTTTCAAACTTTCAAGTACATAGATATAGAAGAACACGCTGGAAGTTGTATTACTGGGCATACAATATTATTTTTTATCAAGTTGGCGCGCGATGTTTTTTAGACCTTCTTTGCTGACTGTTTTTTGCATTGGTTCTTCGGGGTTTGTTTGTTGTTCTGTTTTTTTTTCGGTTTCGCGGTATACATCTTTGGGATTGATGGTTTGTTTTTGCCATATATAGGTGCGCGGCGACCAGAAATATTTCATCATTCCGGTTATGATTGCAGAAATCGGCCTGCCTTTGTATTTGCCAAATATCATGAACAGGGTAAGCCCCACAATAATGCTTGAGAAAAATATGGCAAGGCCGGGCTTGAGAAAAAAGAAAAGCATTGCGCATATAATACCCGCGCCGAACAATATGAAAAATTGCTTGATTGTAAACGGTCCGGCGATTTTCGCTTCTTGTTCAATGTAGCGAGGGAGTTCGTAGCGCATATGTATTCATTATGAGTTATGTTTTTGAATCAATAATGCCAAATGTAGAAAGGTCAATAACAGCCTTGCGAAGTTCTGATGTTGGTTGGGCTGGTTGTGCATTGGTAACGGTTTTTTTAATTGGTTTTTGTTCAAGAATGGATGTTAGTCCTGTTAGAGACTCGGACCCCGAAGAAGGCCTATCAGTTCTGGGGGAAATTGTCTGTAACGGGATTATGGTTGGCGATGGTTGCTGTGTAGGTTTTTGTTCTGCGGTTTGCGTTAAAGCTTGGGTTGGTTGTTGTGTTGCGGGCGTGATTGTTGGAGGTTGCGGCGCAAAAGAGCCCATTGGCTTGACAGCCGCGGCACTATCCTTTGCAAGGTTCTGCAGTGAAGCGGAGCCCTGAACCGTTTTGCTGGCAGGGATTGGTTCATAGATAAAACCTTGTGTTGTTTTGTTAGACAATGGGGCTGGTATCAGGAAGGATTTGTTTTGCTTTACTTGCTGTTCCTGGGCTGGAGCAGAAGTAAATCGTATTTGTGTGAGTTGCGGCTCTTGCGTAGCGGGTTTTTGAGCAACGGGTTCAGGCGCGTGCGCAATAGTTGTTCGGCCAGGAGCAAATCTGATGCGCGCTTCTCCGCTTGGGGTTTGTGCTTGTTGTGCCGGAGGAATAATAGGTTTTGCAACAGGTTGAGGGATGGCGTCAGCAGGAGTTGTTTTGATTTCAATTGGTTGGGGTTCAGTTGGTTTTGGCGCAAAAAATGTGTCAATAAACGGTTTTGGTTGCGGTTGTTCTTTGATAGTTGTTTGTTGGGTTGTGGGCGTTATAGGCGCGGAAATAGTTTGCGCGCCTGGAGTTGTTGAAACAGCTTGAATTGTTGCTTCTTGCTCAATTGGCTGCGGGTCAAGCACGGTTAGTTGTTTGTACACCAATCCCGCATCAAGCAGAAACTTGTCATACGGCGACCAGAGTTTTTGTTCAAGTTCCTGCATAAACGCTTTGAAATATTTTGGCGAAACCAGCAATGCAAGTTCATTTACAAAATCTTGGCTGGAAATAAGTTTGGTAATATACAGCGTGAGCAATATCCCTAAATCATTTTCTTTTTGTGTGAGTAACGGGAATGCATATTTAACTTGAAGCTGCTCAAGTATTGTTATAGTTCCGTCATTGGATAAAAAATCTACAATATTTTGGTCTAGACTTGTAACCCGAGAAGCGAGTTCTTCTTTATCTATTTTTTGCAGTTGTGCTTGAATACTCATGGGTAATTAAAGTAATTAAGATTTACGTTATAAATGCAGGAATGCCCCCAGGATAGTGGAAGGCAATTATAGCTGCAGCAGCCGCGTTTTTGGAGATTTTGGTTCTACTTTCCGGATCTTTACATGCTTTCAACGCGTTCATAAATAAGATTTTTGAAGGGTTAGATTGTAGTTTGATGAGAATATCAACAGCCTGTCCAACACCGAGGTCTGTGATTGCCGGGCCATTATGTGTTTGCAGCGCACCAATAAGTTGTTGTTGTTGCGCCGCAGTGTACTCCGCACTTGTTTCCTTTGTTGAAAGAAGGTGAGCTACTTGATTTGCTGAAAGATTCTTGTTAAGGCCAAGAGTTAATAATTCACTTGTTTGTACTTTTCCAAGGTCGCGCGTAGACAAAGATTGAATAAGGTCGCGTTGTTTTGCTTCATTACCCGCGCCAAGAAGAGATGGACGATATTTAAATACATCGTCTGCTTCAAACTTTTTGCCATACTTTTTTGCAAGCTTCTCCATGTTTTTAATTTTAGCCTCATCAACTCCTGGTTGATACGCGAGAAAGTCACTGTGTTTTTCTTGCAAACGCGCAAAAGCCGCTGCTCGAAACGGTTCTGTTCTTGCTGTGTCGTTTGCTGCATCCAATAATTTTTCTTTTGACATACTGTTGACAGCGCCCGTATATTGGTCAGCGCGGCCACTAAGTATTTTACTGCTTGAATCACCCCATTTTTGGAAAGCGCCGGCCAATTTCCCTCCCAAACCCCGTTTGCCTGCATTTGCTGCTATAAATGATTCTCCTGCCTTGGTGCCTGTAATTTTTTTACCTGCTTGAGCCCCCATATATTGTGCGCCTTCTTTTGTCCATTTCCCGATTTTTTCTCCTGCTTTTTGGGGCAAGTTTTGCGCCCATCCCATTGCCTTATCAAATCCTTTTCCAGCTCCGCCTGCTATACTGCTTGCTTGTGTAAACGCAAATACCAAAATTACAATGAATACAATAGGCTGTATAATATGTTGTATTGACTGGAATGTATCGGTAAACTCACCTCCTGTTTCTATGTTTGTATACGCTTCGCCTACGCGCGCCATAATCAAAAGCACGAACCACAAACCAAATGCCATAATAGGTCCGAAGGTGAGCTGTTTCATAAAGCTGTCTTGCCATAGTTTTGATGCTCCGGCTCCTATTTTTCCTCCAATATTGACACCAACAATATCAAGCACATACGCAAGCGGCATAATCATCATCAGGAACCAAAGTGTAATAACGCGCCGTATGAATCCGAACGCAATTGCTCCCAAAATAATGACAAGCATAATGCTGAATAAAACAAGGACAAGGCCATTTGCAATGCTTGAAATTGCGCTTGCGTTTCCGGCATCATTAAGCGATGCAAGGCTCTCAAATACCCCTGCTAATCGATTGCCGAAATTAACTGCGATGTCCCATACTGTTGGAGGTGTTGATGATATATGTGTATCGGTTGACGCCCCCCCGAGGTTTAAAAACGCAAGCGTAAGGTAATTGGAAATGCCGATGAAGAACGACGCAATGCTTAAGCTGAAATTGATAAAAACAGCGTAGGTGATGTATTTAATGAGTTTTGAGTAATCTCCGAATTTTTCTTGTCCCAGGATAAATTTATTTGCTAAGTATATCAACCCGAGCACCAAAAGCAGATTTGCCAATTGTAAAGATACATACCAGCCCGTATGCACGAATGGCGCTGTTGCGAATTTAAATAACGCAGGATGCGCAAATGCGACAATGAAAAATACCTCAAGCGTTGCAATTGCATTCATTACACTTGCAAGTATGTGGATGAACCAATTAACAAGCTTTTCAACTTTGTCGTCTAACCATCCACTTGCAACATTCGCAACACCTGTCACTATTCCCCCCCATATATTCTTAATACCTGTAATAGTCCAGTCAATAAGATTAGGTGTAGTGCTAGCTGCTGTTTCTGCTTCTGCTGTTGGTATGCATTTCCAGTCAAAAGCATTGGGGTCTCCGGTCGGGGAGTAACAAGTGAGTTCAGTGGGTTCCTTGCAGCATTCCTCAAGGATCACACCCCCGCAATCAGCGTTTTCTGGTAGGCAACCGGCAAGCACTGTTGTGTTTGGCGCGAGTATGCCCGCACAAATAAATATCGCCGCAAGAAATAAGAATAATGATGTATGCAACTGAAAACGGTTCATAGGTTTACAAGTGTAAAAATGCCTTAACAGATGTTAATTTTTCAAGTAATGTTGTTATTTGCACAGCGAATATGCTTTGTTTTACTGCATTTTGGCAGAGATTTGCAAACACAGGCGGAGCAGAGTCAATGCACCATGCGTTGTTTTGGTCCGCTAAGCGCACGCCAGTGTAATAATCGCAGTATTCGGTTCGTGGAATGTTTTTCAAAGTGTAACAGCTGTGAAGCGGAGATGTTGTTTCTGGCGTGGAATCTTGACATGTTGGGGGATAACACCCATATGCAGGACAGCGCGTTGCTTTGCATCGGTAACCAACAGCCATAGGAATTTGTTTTGTACACAGAACCGTTTGTTTGTCCGGCGCAGTAACATTGATTTCAAGCGTGCTCGTTCCTGTTTTAAATGCTGTGACAAGCGTAGATGCAGTTACAGGAGTAGAACCTGAAATTGACACCGAGTCTGGTGTTGCGTTTGCAATCAAAGGATTGGATACCTTGAATGCAACGGCATTTATCTGCAGCGCAGCATTCGCTGTTCCAGAGATGTCTGCTTTCAAATTTTGTTTCATGGTGAATTGTTCGTTTGGCATACCCGCATTAGTCCATTGGACATCTGATTGGCCCGGAAATACGAAATCGGTTTTGTCAGGCGCAATCAGGCATGCTTGCGCAACCGTTACGCGGAGCGGGATATCTGCTGCGCATATGTCTTGCGTTTCTTGCATAGACGCGGTTGCGGTAACAATAGCAGTTCCGGGTTTGTTTCCGGAAATTGTCACGGAAAATTGCTGTGTGATTTTGCCCGGGTCCTCTTTTGGCTCCAGTTTGGTCGTGTTGAGCGATATGATATTTGTGTCGCTGACAGACAAGGAAATATCTTTAAGTTTTGCTTGGTTTTGCATAAATATGCTTATGGAAGTGGTCGCATTCTTTCCGACAAGGACTGTTTTTGATTGAGGCGTAAATGACAAGGAGCATTTTGCAACTAACTTTGGCGCGGGAGCGCTTGGACCGGATTCAAACATGCCAATATCGCCATTGGCGGCGTTTGCAAGACCGCGCAAAAGCGCTATGCCTCCGGTGTATAAGCCAGTATCAGGGTCCTGTTGAGGAGAGATTTGGCTTTGCATGCCAGAAGAAAGGATTGTGGCGCTGGTAATCGCGTTTACTTCTGCGTTTATGCCAGTGCGTATTGCTTCGTTGGTCATTGATTCTGTCATGTTTGCGCTATATTTCGCGCATCCAACAACTTG
>MNWK01000024.1:42196-43557 GCA_001872485.1 Parcubacteria group bacterium CG1_02_44_31 | reverse complement strand
GCGAAAATCCTGTGCTTGATTAATAATCAGGCACTCGTCGTTCAACGGATAGGACGCAAGCTTGCGGAGCTTGTAATACAGGTTCGATTCCTGTCGAGTGCACCACGTAGGAAAAGTCAACGATTGGTTGGCCGCCTCGCCTCGCTCGGCGACTAATTTGTATTCAATTTTGGGGGTAAAAACGAATTCACGATTTCGCAAAATATGGTTCGAGCCGATGTTTTTCAGAAATGTTGTCATTGCGGAAGGATTGGGAGAGAAAAGCAGATTAGCGGCTTGATTCAAGGATTTTACGAACTCACGAGCCGGTTCGAGCCAAGACAACCCTTTTGTCTCAAAATCGGTGATTTTTTCAGATAACGAAACTTTTTGAGATAATAAACTTTGCTTTTTGGCGGCGTATTCTTCCGTGGATAAAGCGTCTGCTAAATAGACATCGAGGAGTTTTGCTAACTTTGTTTCCACGCTCCCTAACTGCTCTTTCAAAACGCTAACCTCGCTTTGTGCGTCTTCTCGCGCTTTATCTTCTTCTGTATCTAACGCCGCCAAAACTTTCTCGGTGTCTTGGCTCGATAAAGAAACTTTTTGAATATAAGAAGTGATTTGTTCAGTCAACACTTCTTCGCGGAGATAATGTTTTTCTTGGCAAAGACCTTTCTTTTTTGTACAGCGATAATAGTTATGACCTTTCTGTTTTTCGGCTGTAATCGAACAACCGCACGAGGCACATTTTAAGAGGCCAAGAAAAGCAAAGTCGTTTTTGTGTAATTCGTGAACTCTTCCGCGCTTACTCATCACTTCTTGGCAAGAATCAAAAAGTTTCTTTGAAATCAACGGCTCGTGCTGTCCCTTATGAATTTCTCCACCATATTTCATAAGCCCGATGTAGAAAATATTTTGTAGAATACTTTGCACATTACTCAACGCTATCTCTTTGCCGAGATTACCCCGTAAACTACGCTCTTTGCACCAATTTGCGAGGGAATGAAGCGTATATGCTCCGGTGGCGTACATTTCAAACAGTTTCCTCACTTTAGGAGCTTTCTCACTATCAACATCAATACCGTGTGTCTTGGGGTTGTTTAAGTAGCCCACCGGAGCCCAGCCGGGCCATATACCATTTCTGATTTTTTGACGTAGTCCACGCTTCACATTCTCTCGCAAATTATCTACAAAATATTTACTTTGGCCAAAGGCAATATTGAGCATGAATAGTCCTTGTGGTGTTGCTTCAAACCAAAAGGTGGGAAATTTGAGGGACTTAATCAAGCCGCGATCTACGAAATGGATTATTTTACCGCTGTCCACAGAATTGCGTGCGAGGCGGTCGGGGTGCCACGAAATAATCCCGTCTGCTTTTC
>MNWK01000024.1:0-42147 GCA_001872485.1 Parcubacteria group bacterium CG1_02_44_31 | reverse complement strand
TTTTGCGGTTTTCGCCTCGCAAAACGAGGCAACAATTTCAAGTTTTTCTTTGGCGGCATACTCTTGCAGCTCTACGAGTTGCGCTTCAATCGAAAGCACCTGTCGATCGTCTTCCTCGGTAGATTTTCGTGCATAAAGTATATATTTCATATGTTTTAGAAATTAAGGATTAAAAAATTTTCTTCCCCCAAAATGCGAAATCGTGAATTAGTTTTTACCCCCAAAATTGAATACAAATTAGTCGCCGAGCGAAGCGAGGCGAACCAAAACTCTTTGACTTTTCCTTTCTGGTGCAGTATTCTTGAATTAGTCCGAACGCATTTCGCCGCCTGCGGCGGTGAAAAATATTCGAACTACTTTCAATATACTGCACATAGCTTTAGTAGGCAGGGAATGCAACCCTCCGAATGCTGAAATGGAGGTTTCAATGCTTCCTAATGGCACCGAAGATTCAGTGTTATAATGTATATACATTATGAAATTCGTTGCTGATTTGCATATTCATTCCAAGTTTGCGCGCGCAACCTCACCCGCCATGGAAATACCATATATCGCGCAATGGGCGCGGCTCAAAGGCGTTCGTGTGATAGCAACCGGTGATTTTACGCATCCGCAATGGCTTGAGCATTTGAAACAGTCGCTTATTCCTGCAGAGCCGGGGTTATTCGTATGGAATAAAGACCCTGAACGCGAAACCGGCAATGCAACACGGTTTATGCTTACTGTTGAAACCAGCCATATTTACTCAAAAAACGGCAAAGGCCACCGCGTGCATCTTTTGGTTTTTGCCCCGAGTTTTGAAACAGTTGAAAAAATCAACACTCAACTTTCCTGGATAGGAAATATCAAATCAGACGGCAGGCCAATTTTGGGCCTTGATGCCAAGGAAATGGTCAAAATCGTGTTGAATATTGACTCGTCATGCATGGTGGTTCCCGCGCATGCGTGGACGCCGTGGTTTTCCGTGTTTGGGTCAATGTCCGGGTTTGATTCGTTGCAGGAATGTTTTGACGAATACGCATCGCAGATTTTTGCCATTGAAACGGGAATCTCGTCAGACCCGTTGATGAACTGGCGGCTTTCGCAGCTGGATAATCTCGCGCTTATATCCAATTCTGACTCGCATTCGGTTCAGCGTATTGGCCGTGAGGCAAATGTATTTGATACCGAGTTGGGCTACGCGGGCGTTATAGACGCAATCAAGTCGCGCGACCCAAAAAAGTTTTTATACACAATCGAGTTTTACCCGGAAGGAGGCAGGTATCATTTTGACGGCCACCGGTTGTGCAATATCAGTTTTTCACCGGAACAAACAAGAGCGCACGGAGGAAAGTGTCCGGTATGCGGAAAATCATTGGTGCTCGGAACACTTTATCGCGTGGAACAACTTGCTGACCGACCAGAAGGGTTTATCCTGCCTAACGCGATTCCGTTTCGCAACGCCATGCCGCTTGACGAAGTAATTGCGCAATCGTTTGGGGTCACGACCAAAACAAAAAAAGTTATGGATGCGTATATTGATTTATGCAAAACATTCGGCGGAGAAATCAATGTGTTGTTGGATGCGGACGCGAGTGAAATTGCGCGTCACGGATATGATGTAGTTGCGCAAGGCATCATGCGTATGCGTCAAGAAAAAGTGGAAAAGATCGCAGGATACGATGGCGAATACGGCGTGATTAAACTGTTTTCAAACGAGGACCGCGCAAATATTGGAATGCAAAAATCCCTTTTTTAACATCGGGATTAATGGTACACTGAAATTGTGATTTCAGTCATTTTCTTTACCATTTACGAAGCTTTGAGGAACTTTGTGTGGCGATGGTATGTCAAAGGGTCGCTTGATTTTTGGGATGAGATTATTTCGTTTTTCGCCCGGTTAGACCGATTTTTAGGTGTCGGGGTTAATGTTCGGCTTTTGTTCAAGCCGCTTTTTAGTGATTATTCGTTTATGGGAAAACTCATTGGGCCCATATTTCGGTTGATTCGCGTATGCGCCGGGGGATTGGTATATGCAGCCATATGCGTTTTTGCCGTTGCGGTGTGGTTAGTGTGGTGCGCCATTCCAATATTTTTAGTTGTGCGAAGTATTGTATAACCATATGAACGAAACACTCACATGCATGTTTGACACTCGGTATTTTCGTTTGCCGTTTTTCGCGCGGCTCGCTACCAAAATTATTCTCGTAGGGTTTTTGGCAGCTGTTGGATTTTCAGCGTTAGTGTTGGCAAGTAATGAAAATGGTAACGTGCGAGCATTCGGTTTTTTGATTTTGATTTTTATTGCGGATACGATTATACACGCCATAGCGGGAAATCAGGAAATTACTTCGCGCGTGGTTAGAATGGCGCATACGGGCAAGGCAATGCGCGTGAACGATTTTTGCAGCCTTGCCGTGATTCGGTGTTTGGACAGGGCGCAAAATCGCGCCGAGTTTGCCAATTCGCCGAACATATCGCTTTTTATGTTGCTTGAGCTGTTGGATTCACGCGAGATTCAAAATGGCATGGTCAGGTTAGGTGTAGATGTGCGCGAATTGCAAAAAATGATTGAACAAAAAGCGCGCGCCGCAACGGGCGTATGTCAAGTTGATGCGGTTAAAGGTTTGGGATGCGAACAGCAGCGCGTGAATGAAATTCAAACAACATTTGAAAACGCGTTTTCGCAAGCAATTGCCCTGGGAGATAAAACTATTTCTTTCTCTGCTTTGTTTGCCGCGATTATCATGCTTCGGCGTTCTGATTTGCAGGATGCGGTGCAGCGATTCGGACTGAGCCCGGAGGATTTTCGCAACGCAATTATATTCGGCAGGTTGGTCAGTGGTTTGGGGCGGACCATGCGCGCCAAACGGGCGAAAGCGCAAGGAGAGATTCGTCCAGGTTCACGCGTCAATCGCGCGTGGACATCTCGGCCTACAACATATCTTGATTCTGTTTCTGAAGATATGACTGAAGCAGCGCGGAAAGAGCAAGCAGGTTTTTTAATCGGCCATAAAGACGAATACCAATCTATGCTGACAGTATTGTCCAGACCCACGCGCAACAATGTGATTTTGGTTGGTGATGAAGATATTGGCAAAAGCGCGATTGTAGACCATTTGGCGCTTGCGATGGTGAAAGACGATGTGCCTGAAAAATTGTTTGACAAACGATTGGTCAAGCTTGATGTGACAAAACTTGTTTCGGGCGCGCAGGAGACAGGGGATGTGATTGAGCGGTTTAAAAAAATCGTTGCCGAGGTTATTACTGCGGGAAACATCGTGCTGTATATTCCAGGTATTCACGCGATTGAACAGCTCACGCACCAGGGTGAAATCAGCGCGTTTGATGCGTTGGAGCAATTATTTTCTACATCGCAGATTCCGGTCGTTGGTGACACTACTCCTAAGCTCTACAGGCAAATCATTGAAACAAATCAAAAATTCGCATCGCTGTTTGAGACAGTCAAGGTACAGGAATTAAATCAAGAACTCACCACGCAATTTTTAATATACGAAGCGTATGCATTGGAAAGCGAATGGAATATCACGATTACCTACCCCGCGATACGAAAAATAGTGGAGTGCGCGTATATGTATTTGCATACCAAACCGCTCCCCCGCGCATCGCTTGACTTATTGCAAGAAGTGCTGGTTGGGGCGCATCAATACGGCGAGCGCGCGATAAAGCCCGAGTTGGTTGTGTCGGTTGTATCGCGCAAGACCCAAATTCCGATTGCGACAGCAACAGGCGCCGAAGCGCAAACATTGCTTCATTTGGAAGATGCGATTCATGAAAAATTGATTAACCAAGACCAAGCAGTAGGATTAGTCGCATCCGCGTTGCGGCAATATCGCGCAGGGCTTGCGCGCGCCAAAGGTCCGATTGCGTCGTTTTTGTTTGTGGGACCGACCGGCGTTGGAAAAACCGAGCTTTCCAAAGTGCTTGCAGGGCTGTATTTCGGTTCTGAAGACATGATGATACGTTTTGACATGTCAGAATACCAGGAACAGCGCTCCATTGTGCAATTCATAGGGTCGCCGGATGGCATAACACCCGGCGTGCTTATTGAAGCAGTCAAACAAAAGCCATTTTCGCTTATTTTGCTTGATGAGTTTGAAAAAGCCCATCCGCAGCTTGTGGATATTTTTCTGCCTATTTTTGATGAAGGAAAAATAATGGATAATCTTGGCCAAATCGTTGATTTTAAACATACAATTATTATTTGCACATCAAACGCGCACTCCGCGTATATTAAAGAACAAATTGAACAAGGCAAAACCGTTTCTGATTTTGCCGATGAGCTGAAAAAGAAATTGGTTGATTATTTCAAACCCGAGTTGTTAAACCGTTTTGACAGCGTGGTGGCGTTCAGGCAGTTGACGCAGGATGAAATCAAAAAAATTGTTGAGCTTGAATTGGGAAAATTAAGCAGGCAAATTGCTACCATGCAGGGCATCACGCTTTCGTTCGGACAGGGCGTGTCTGATTACATTGCTCAACTTGGGTACGACCCAGTGTTTGGCGCGCGGCCCATGCGCGGCGTGATTTCCAGCCGTATCAAAGATCCGCTTGCACGCCAGATTCTGCAAGGAAAACTTGGACGTAACGATGCGGTGCAAGTGATATTTGAAAACAGCGAAATCGTATTTCAAAAAGCATAAGATAGGGTGTGTAACACGGAACATTTATAATTCGCATATCTATGCGCCTGCGTGCATAAAATGAACGCAATAACCATATCATCATATTAATAATGATCGTTAATTTTGTAATAGGTGTGAATAAACAAGGGGGGCACGACAAGTTGCTCATAAGGGTTAGTTTCATCGGCTAACAAAGGAACAGTTTTTACAGATAGCAGGGAATGGTAAGGTGCGCATTTTCATGTTTAACTAAGGTTAAATTTTAGCGAGGACTAAAATAAATCAATAAATCATTCGTAACTATCCTATTGAACGATCGTCAAATAGGATAGCAAGCTGTTTTTTGCTTTGTAAGTTTTGTAATATTTATGATTTTGTGGTATAATATAACTCCGCGCAAGGAGGACGCCATGGAATGGTGGCAGACCGTTTTATGGGGGTTGATTTTGATTGTGGCTTTGGCCATCGCCATTGCGGCGATGGCGATGGCACCACCCCTAAGTTACGTCATCTTAGGGGTGGCAATACTGATATTTCTTGTAGATGGGTGGTGGGGAGTTTGGGTTGTTTTAACTAATCCTTCTCCTCCGTCTTCTACCCCTATCCCAACCAGCAGTGCTGGTTGGGATGTACAGGAGTCGGCAACAACGCCGACTCCGATTGAATACCCAGCTTGCTACTGGGTATTCACTCAGAACAACCCCATGGCGGTCTCTGACCGCTGTGGGAATGATAGGACTCACCCCGAATGGGGTGATGTCCCAACCCCCTGCAAAGCAGGGGATGTCGGGCCAGACGGCCCGGCATTTCCGCCGTATTGTTATTGCGGACCATAAGGGGGCGCGCGGCCCCCAAAAATATAAAGCGTCGGTTTCACACCGGCGCTTTTTTAAACTATATTTTTTAATAGCGTTATTTTTGCTACAATATGTATATGAATCGCGAAATTGCAAAATTGTTTCGTTTGATTGCGCAGTATTTATACGCGCAAAACATTGCGTTCAAGCCGCAGGCATACGAACGCGCTGCGCAGTCATTGGAAATATACGAAAAAGATGTATCTGATGTATATCATGAACATGGGTTAAAAGGATTAAACGAAATCCCCGGAGTCGGCACAGCGCTTGCGGAAAAAATACAGGAATATATTCGTACAAAAAAGATAAAACAATTGGAGCAATTGAAAAAGCAATTTCCGTTTGACATGGCGTCGCTTTCTGCAATAGAAGGCATTGGCCCGAAAACCGCACTGAAATTGTATAAAACGCTTAAAGTGAAAACACTTGCGGATTTGGAACGTGCGCTTGCGCAAAAAAAGTTGGAGCATATTAAAGGATTTGGCAAAAAAACGCAGGAAAAACTTGCAACACATGTGGCGTTTTCAAAAAAATCAGCAGGAACTTTTTTGCTCGGGGCCGTATACGACGATACGCTGGTCATGCGAAAGCGTATGGCGCGGGTTCCGTGCGTGAGAGCAATTGAAATTGCGGGTTCCATACGCAGGATGAAAGAAACCGTGCATGACATTGATATGCTTGCAGTAAGCGAAAATCCAAAAGCGCTTATGGATTATTTTGTTTCACTTCCCACTATTGTTGAAATATACGCTAAAGGAATAACTAAATCATCCGTGCGGCTGGAAAGCGGCATTGATGTGGACCTTCGTGTTGTGCCGAGCGAAAGTTGGGGAGCGGCGCTGAATTATTTTACCGGGTCTAAGGAGCATAATGTGGCATTGCGGGAAATTGCAATTAGTAAAGGATGGAAACTCAACGAATACGGCCTTTTTAAAATCGCGGGTCAACGCGGGCCAAAACGCGGAACTGCGCATAAGGAGATTATGATTGCAGGTAAGACCGAGGAAGAACTTTATGAAAAATTAGGCATGGATTATATTGAACCGGAAATGCGCGAAAACCAAGGAGAAATCGAAATGGCGCAAAAAGGAACATTGCCAGAACTCGTGAAATTACAAGATATTAATGGCGATTTGCAAATGCACAGCACGTGGTCTGACGGCAAAAATACCATACAAGAAATGGCAATGGCAGCGCTCCAGCTCGGGTACGCGTATATTGCTATAACTGACCATACCAAGAGTTTAGGCATTGCGGCTGGCATGGATGAACGCCAGATTATACGGCAAATGAAAGAAATTGATTTACTCAACAAAAAACTCGCTGGCACACTGAGAATTTTGAAAGGACTTGAGGTGAATATTTTAAAAAACGGCTTGCTTGATATTCCGGACGTCTTGTTGGCGAAAATGGATATGGTTGGAGCTGCGGTGCATTCGCATTTTTCCATGTCAAAACGCGATATGACCGAACGTGTGATGCGCGCTATGAAAAATCCCCATGTTGATATTTTATTTCATCCAACCGGCAGATTGTTGTTGCAGCGCGAAGGATACGAGCTTGATTTTGAGAAAGTTTTTGCGTGCGCGAAACAAACCAAAACCGCAATTGAAATCAATGCGTTTCCTAACCGGTTAGATGTGAACGCCAATTTGACGCGCATGGGTAAGGATTTCGGGATTTTGTTTTCTTTGGGAACAGACAGCCACACAACGCATCAACTTGATGTGATGCGGTTTGGCGTGGGTGTTGCGCGCCGCGGGTGGCTGGAAGCAAAAAACATTTTGAATACGAAATTATCTGCGCAGCTAATTGCATTTTTGCAAACATGAATAGTATGATGCGGTCATGAAGCCATTGTTTCGTTTTTTTCCGCGCTATATGCGGAGCATGTTTCTTTTTGCAAGCCCATTGTGGGAGCAGTCTTTAGTTATGAGCTCTTTGCAATCTTCAGGAACAGAAAGGCAGCAGCAAGAAAAAATGCGGATGTATTTGTTGTTGCGGCGGTTGATGAAAAAGCGCAGGTCTTCATTTGGCATGCTGGTCGTGTACGGGTGGAAACAGCAGTGGTTCAAGGATTACGCGTCGTTTCCGGACGCAACCCAGAATGTATTTCATGAAAAAGCGTATCAACTGGAAAAGCATTCCTCTGAACATACGCTTGAATTGCTTATGCAACTTTCGCATTTTGATGGCGCTGTATTGATAAGCCAGCAGGGAATACTCATTGCCAGCGGCGTGTATTTGGAAAATATGAAGCCAAAAGAAGTTGCGCAAGAAATTGCGTCGGGTAAGGCAGATGATTTGTCAGATGCATTCGGGTTTGCAAGGAAAGTGCATGCGCGGCATTTAGCAGGCATTGCATGTTCATATCGATTGCAAGGTACGACTGTTTATATTATTTCCGAGGAACAGCGCATACTGCGCATTTTAGAAAATGGGAAAATTATATATTCATCACTTAGCGGCGAAGTGCGTTCAGATTAGTTTATGAAAAACGTCCCGCGTGTGCACGCGGGACGTTTTTCGTTATTTCGTTATTGGTGCTAGTTCTTTTACGAGCGCTTTGAATGCTTTGGGGTATTTTTCCGCAAGTAAGGCGAGCATTTTTCTATCCAGCGCAATATTGCTTATTTTTATTGCATGCATAAGTTGTGAATAGGTCGTGTTGTTTTGGCGAGCAGCTGCGTTGATTTTAATTTGCCATACAGAGCGGAAGTCGCGCTTTTTAAGCTTTCTGCCTGTGTAGGCGTGCGTGTAGGCGTGTAGGAGACGTTCCTTTGCCTGCCGTTCTTTGTTTTTTGACGAGCCGCGGAATCCTTTGGTTTGTTTGAGTACGCTTTTGCGCTTTTTTATTGAACTTACTCCTCGTTTAACGCGTGTCATACGTGATGATAATGATTTATGTTTTCATTGGATACTTTTTGACGACCTTTTTAAGAAACGGCGCTGTTGACTGATGTGGTTGGCGTTTGTTTCTGCGCGTATCGCCGGCTTCTTTGGCTTTTGCATGTCCCTGCTGCGCTAAACGGAATAAGACCTTTTTTCGTTTCGTGACACGCAGTCGCTTACTCACGAGTTTTAATGTTTTTGCCATGTATGATTACGACTTACTAATAATAATTTGCGGTCCGCGGGGAGTCATGCGTTCTTGGTCGATTTTGATGGGCGTTTTGATAAGTGTCAGGAATTTTTTTATTTTTTCGCGCGCTAGGTCCTGATGCGCCCTTTGTCTGCCGCGCAGCATCAAATCAATTCGCACGTGCTGGGCTTGTTCTAAAAACTCTTCTGCTTGTTTTGCTTTGACCTGCAAGTCGTGGAGCTGGCTCACTAAACTGATGCGGACCGTTTTTGAGTTGATTTTCTTTTCTTTGGGTTTATGTTTTTTTTCTTGTTTTTCCTGTTGATACTTGAATTTGCCAAAACTCATAATGCGCACCACGGGCGTTTCAGGGTCAAGAGTAATTTGGATAACATCAACTCCGCGTTCCTTGGCGATTGTTCGGGCTTGTTCAATGCTGATACAGCCGAGATTTTTGCCGCTATCATCAATGGCACGGACCTGTTGCGCCGTGATGGCATCATTCATGCGGAATTTTGTTTGTTTGGGCTTGAAATAAGGCCTAAAAATAGAAGTTGTATGAATTAATTTTTTTGCAACAGAACTTTTCTGTAGTGATCCTGCATATTGCAGGGTTGCTACCCGGTGGGTATCCTTCGCTAAAGCTTCGGAATACCTGTCATCACGGAATCGTATTCGTTGATTATACAGAAACCGTTCCGTAGTTTTAACGAAGGACGGTACAGAAACCGTTCCGTAGTTTCAACGAAGGACGGTGGAGATGGTGGGAGTTGAACCCACGTCCATGCTCGGTTAGATGCGATATTTCTCCGAATGCATCTTGATTTTATTTCATAGAAAGGCGCGAAACCAAGAAAACGTTTCTTTCATGCGCTTGAGTATTGCTTAGCTAGCGTTCTTCAAGCAGGAACGCTCGCGCAGCTCAGTTGAGTTACGCCCATATTTTTGTACTGAGCATTCAAAAACAGGACGCCTTTATGCAACAGCAAACGCCGGAGCAAAGGAATTTACGCCGAAATTGGCATATATTGAATTCCCGAGTGTTTTACGAGGGGTACAGGATTCCTCGATTCGCATACCGCATTGCCAAACATGTCAAAGCACGTCATCCCCAACAAAGTAAAACCCTAAGACGAAATCATAAATCCTAATTTTAAGTTTCGAGGTTGAGTTTTAGTTTTTTAAAGAACGTTCGATTTCCCGCTCCGTATCCCTTTTTTTAATACGTTCGCGTTTCTCAAATGCGCGTTTGCTTTTGGCAAGTCCGCACTCAAGCTTCAGGTATCGTTTTACATTATACATCTGTAAAGGCACAATCGTCAACCTTGCTTCGCGGATTTTTCCTATCATGCGCTTGACCTCATCCGCATGCGCCAATATTTTTCTGCTGCGGTTTTCTCGGTATGTTGCGGGAATGTTTTTGGGTTGCAAAGGGTAAATCTTGGCGTTCAACAGCCATAACTCGTTGTTTTTGACAGTTATGTAACTATCTTTCAGGTCTACGCGTCCTGCCCGAACCGATTTGACTTCAAATCCATATAAAACAATACCTGTTTGAAAGGTTTCCAATATGTCGTAGTCAAACCGCGCCTTTCGGTTTTGAGCATATACTGCCATATCAGTAATTGTACACCCATCTTACTCCGGTTTGCGGCCCGATAGGGCGAAAAAGCGGATTAGATGGGTGGATACTGAAAACAAATAACAAACTTGAGTTTTTTAGTATAGCACGGCGTTTACCCCGTAGTAGATTTTGAACATCCCGCAAAGCGGGAAGCTGAAAGCGGTTCAAAATTCACTACAAGGGTTTACCCCGTAGTAGATTTTGAACATCCCGCCTGACCGCTTGCGCTCGTGCGTAAAGGGAAGCACTAAATCCTAAGCACTAAATCCTAAGCACTAAATCCTAAGCAAGCACCAGGTTCAAGACCCAAGACTTAAAAGGTAAGCGTAAGATGTAAAACAAAGAAGCGTAAAATGCAAAGCGAAAAATTCAAAATAAAGAAACGTAAGATGTAAAACTATTTTTAACTTTCCGTTTTACACTTTTCGTTTTACACCGTTCCAAGTTCCACGATTCAAATCCCAAGCTTCAAGATTCAAGATTTAAGATTCAAGAAATGGTATGCCCCGTAGTGTCATGCTAGAGGCAGATCCGCCTTTGGCGGAAAAATGCGACTGCCTTAGCAAAAGTAACCAAATAGTAAAGTCTTCGCAAGAACAAAGTTCTTGCGAAGACAAGGCCTAGCGGACTTTTTGTTTATAAAATAAAGTCAGAAATACAGCATCAGATGTTACATTATGTTACGATCGTTATATATTGTAACAATCTTTACTATATAACTTACGTAAGTAATACGCATGAATCAAAGCCGTTTTACTTACAAGTATTTGACTTTTACTGGATTGATTTGTATGATATCAATATGATATTTCAACCCTCCATTATTATCCGTGCGATTCGCATTCGGTGTTGACCCGGGGGTTTTGATATTATGGTATAGAAGCAAGCCCTTCGGTTATGAAGGGATTTTTTATACCTACATGGTACAATACATAAATACTCTATGTTTATTGCAGACTTTTTAAAAGGGAAGTTACAAGCTATTCTCAATGTTTCTGAATGTGATTTTTCTGTTTTCCCATCAGGAAACTCCAAGTTCGGCGATTATGCAACGAATATCGCTTTTGTGTTGGCGAAAAATCGCAGTGCCTCGCCATTTGCCCTTGCCGAAGATTTAAAAAAAGAGTTGGAAACAAATAAAGGATTTTGTAAGTTTGTTTCTGCCATTGAGGCGAAAAGCGGATACATAAACTTTGTTTTGCATCCGGCATGGGTTGCGCACATTGCATCAGAAAATATTCAAGCCGCAATCAAGCAAAGGAAGAAGAAAACAATTGTTGTTGATTATTCAAGTCCCAATATTGGCAAAACGCTTGCAATTGCTCATATCAGGTCAACGATTATCGGCGACGCGCTTGCGCGCATA
The DNA here is from genome assembly GCA_001872485.1 of Parcubacteria group bacterium CG1_02_44_31. Taxonomy (GTDB): domain Bacteria; phylum Patescibacteriota; class Minisyncoccia; order UBA6257; family Brennerbacteraceae; genus UBA1567. The sequence continues at coordinate 30,593 of MNWK01000024.1, read as the reverse complement.
TATATGTATATGGGGTGGAGGGTTATCACGGATAGTCATGTGGGGGATTGGGGCATGCTTGCTGGAAAATTAATTGCGGCGTACAGAACATATTCAAAAAAATCGCTTGCCCAACTGTCTCTTGAAGATATACAGGATTTGTATGTGCGGTTTACGAACGGGGAAGAAGATAACCCGGAACTGACCGAACGCGCAAAACAAGAAACAGTCAAACTTCAGCGTAAAGACAAGGAAAACATGAAAATCTGGCGCGCTTTGGTTAAAATAAGCATTCGCGAGTTTACGGATATATACGCATTATTGGGAACTGTGCCGTTTCAGCATCAGTATGGCGAAAGCCATTACCGAACGCTTGCAGATTCCATTGTCAAAGATTTGGTCGCTAGCGGCATTGCGCAAAAAAGCCAAGGCGCTTTAATTGTTCCACTTGACCAAGAAAAACTCCCGCCCGCGCTTATTCAAAAAACCGATGAAGCGTTTTTGTATATCACCAGCGATTTAGGAACTATCGCGTTTCGCTGCAAAACATGGCGTCCTGATGCGGTGCTGTATGTGGTTGCAAATGAACAAGCGCTTCATTTTGAACAGTTGTTTGCGATTAACCGTTTGCATCCGTTGGACGCGCATGCGCTTTTGGTGCATGTCAAATTCGGCATGATGCTTGGGTTTGACGGCAAAAAGTTCTCCACGCGGCACGGAAGTTTTATATCGCTTCGCGATGTGATATCTGAAGCGCGCGAACGCGCGTATACGATTGCCAAAAAGAAAAATCCAACTATTTCAGAAAAACAATTGCGAACCATCGCGCGCGTCATCGGCATTGGCGCAATCAAGTATAATGATTTGTCGCAAAATCGAAACACAGATGTTTTGTTTGATTGGGATGCTATGCTTTCGCTCTCGGGCAACAGCGCGCCATATGTGCAGTATACCTATGCGCGGCTTTCAAGTATTTGCGCCAAGGCAAAGGCAAAAGTAAAAACGAAAAAAACAACATGGACACAAAAAGATTTCGCATTGTTTGATGACGCAGAGAATGTGTTGCTGAAAAAATTGATTCAATTCCATGATGTCGTGCTTCAGGCGTCTCAAGAATACGCGCCCAATTATATTGCGAACTATGTGTACGAGGTTGCCACAATGGTCAATGCATGGTACGAAACGCATCATGTTGTTCATGCAGGTCCCGTAGTTCAAAGCGTCAGATTAAAATTAGTTGCGCAGGCAATGACAGTTATCAAAATGGGATTGGGATTGTTGGGTATTGGCGTATTATCTCGTATGTAATAAATCCATTATACTGAAAATCATGCGTATGAAAAAAGAAAACACGCACCAAGACAAAACCTCGCCGTTTCCGGATTTGGAACAGCGTATTTTGGATTTTTGGAAGAAACAACGGATATTTGAGCGTGTGAACGCGCAAACCGATCGTCCGCAATTCGTGTTTTTTGAAGGTCCTCCGACCGCGAACGCAGGTCCCGGGCTGCATCATGTGATTGCGCGCGTATTTAAGGATGTTGTGTGCAGGTATAAAACCTTGCAAGGATATAATGTGTTGCGCAAAGCGGGCTGGGATACGCACGGGCTTCCGGTTGAACTTCAAATTGAAAAGGAAATCAAAACGAAAACAAAAGCTGACATTGAACAATTCGGCATTGCTGCATTTAACGCAAAATGCAAACAATCCGTGTGGCGGTTTAAACAAGAATGGGATAAGTTTACCGAACGCATCGGATATTGGTTGGATTTGGAGCATCCGTATATTACCTATGACGCGTCATATATGGAATCGCTGTGGTGGATTTTGAAAAAAGCATGGGATAAAGGATTACTCCAGCAGGATTACAAAGTCGTTCCGTATTGCACCAGATGCGGGACTGTGCTCTCGTCGCATGAAGTTGCGCAAGGGTACGAGGATGCGCAAGAAGAATCCGTGTATGTGAAATTCAAAGTAGCGGATAGCAAACACCCTGACACGTATTTTATGGTTTGGACCACAACTCCATGGACTTTGCCTGGAAATGTGGCGTTGGCGGTTCATCCTGATATTGCGTATGTATGGCTCAAGCAAAAAAATAGTGGTTCGACTCCGCTCACCACAGGCGGTTCGACTCCGCTCACCACAGATGGCACGACATACATTATTGCCAAAGACCGTATACAGGTGTTGCAGGATGAGTATGAGATTATCCGGGAATCGCGCGGTTCTGATTTGGTTGGTATGCGGTACGAGCCGATGTTTCCGTATATCAAAAACGCGAATCCGAAAAATATTGAAAACGCATTTCAAGTTTTGCCAGCGAGTTTTGCCACTGCAACAGAAGGAACAGGTATCGTGCACACTGCTGTTATGTACGGTATTGATGATTATGATTTGGGTAAACGCTATGCATTGCCCGAATACCACACGGTGGACGCGCAAGGCAATTTCATTTCGGATGTTGCGTTATGGGCTAATCAGCCCGCGAAAAAATCAGACCCGGCCATTCGTCAATGGCTCAAAGACAATGGCGTGCTGTATAAAACCGAAACTATTACGCATACCTATCCGTTTTGCTGGCGGTGCCATGAACCCTTGTTGTATTATGCGCATCAATCATGGTTTATTCGCATGAGTGTTTTGAAAGACCGCTTGATTCAAAATAACGAATTGATTCATTGGGTGCCCGAGCATCTCAAACAAGGCAGGTTCGGCGAGTGGCTGAAGGATGTGAAGGATTGGGCGATTTCCCGCGAGCGGTATTGGGGAACGCCGCTTCCGATATGGGTGTGCGACCGCAATCCTACGCACAAACTTGCAATAGGGTCGCTTCAGGATTTATCGCGCAATGCGTATCAACCGAATACGTATGTGTTGATTCGGCATGGCGAGTCCCGGTCCAATGTGGAAAAGTATTTGGCTCCATGGCCAGAAAAAGAAAATATGGTCAGCATCCTGACCAAGAAAGGAATTCAAGAAGTGCGGCTGCTTGCCGAATCTATGAGGGATACGCATATTGATATGATTATCAGTTCGGATTTGGCGCGTACCAGGCAAACAGCAGAGATTTTACATAAGCAATTTCCCAATGCAGAACTTTTATATGATGAACGGTTGCGCGAAATTAATTGCGGCATATATGCGTATCAACCCGAATCCGAATACGACGCATTTTATCATGCGACAAAAACAGAATCTTTGGATGCGCTGTTTTCAAAAAAACCTGAAAATGGAGAAAGTTTATCAGACGTGCAAATACGGATGCTTGCGGTTGTACGCGAGTACGATGCGAAATATCATGGCAAGACCATTGCGATTATCAGCCACGGAGACCCGTTGTGGCTTTTGGAATCAAAACTTGTTACGCACTCGCTTAGCCAGACATGGCAAATAGACGGATTCGCATTGGCAGGAATGAAAAAGTTCACCTCGCCAAATTTTCCGTATAACGACCAAGGTGAAGTTGATTTGCACCGCCCGTTTGTGGATGCGGTTGTATGCGCATGCCCTGTATGCGGAGCCCTTATGCATCGCGTCACGGATGTGATTGATTGTTGGTTTGATTCTGGCGCAATGCCGTTTGCGCAATTCCATTTCCCGTTTGAACAGATTGAACTTGGTCAGGACCCGAATATGCTTGTGGTGAGCGGAGCCGAACCACTTGTGGTGAGCGGAGCCGAACCACTTGTGGTGAGCGGAGCCGAACCAGTTGCGTATGCAAAGCTTATGGGAAACAAATTGCCGTTTCCTGCACAATACATTTCCGAGGCGATTGACCAGACGCGCGGATGGTTTTATACGCTTTTGGCTATCAGTACCTTGCTTGACGTTGGTCCTGCGTTTTTGAATGTTATTTCCATGGGGCATGTTATGGATGAGCATGGAGAAAAAATGTCCAAATCCAAAGGCAATATCATAAATCCATGGAAAATATTTAACACATACGGCGCTGACGCATTGCGTTGGTATTTTTACACGTTAAACGACCCTGGAGAGTATAAGCGTTTTTCCGAAAAAGACATGAAAGGCCGCGCGCATCAGGATTTAATGACCATACTGAATGTTTTGAAGTTTTGGCAAACGTACGCGCCCCAAAAGGTAGATATGGCAAAAGCACAAGCAACGGAAGTTATGGACCAATGGATGAATGCGCGTATGGCATTGCTTTCAACAACTGTCAAAAACCATATGGATGCGTATCGTGTATATGAAGCAAGCAGGGCATTGCAGGAATTCATTGATGATTTGTCACGTTGGTATATTCGCAGGTCGCGCCGCAGATTTCAAAAGCCGGAAAATGCCGATGAACTCATGAACGTGTCTGCGTTTTGCGCGCGCATGATGCTTGATTTTGTAATTATGTTTTCTCCATTTGTTCCGTTTTTGGCAGAACACATATGGCAGGAAATTCGAAGACGTTTGCAAGACCAAAACCAGATTCCGGAAAGCGTGCATATGGCATCCTGGCCCGCACTTATGAAGAGCGGAGCCGAACCACCTGAAAACATAAACGGTTCTGCTCCAATTCTTGATCATATGAAAATAATTCGCGCGCTTGCGGAGCGCATTTTGGCGCTTCGCGCAAAAGCTGTGATTAAAGTGCGTCAACCATTGGGTGTTGTGGAAATTGCGCAAAAACAAGCATTGTCTGAAGAGTTGTGCGCGATTTTGGCTGATGAAGTGAATGTAAAAACAATACGATTTGTTAACCGTATTTCTGAAAAATCATCATGTGTCGTTGATAGTCAAGGAGACAGCGCAATTGGGCTTGATACGGAAATCACGGAGCAGTTAAAGCAAGAAGGCATTGTGCGTGAGCTCGTACGAACTGTTCAAGAAGGCAGGCAGGCAATGGGGCTTTTGCCGCAGGATACGATTACGTTGTACTACGATGCGTTGGGTGCGTTTGCGTTTTTAAAACAGTACGTAGAATTGCTTAAAAAAGAAACAAAAGCACGAGAAGTCATTTTTGAGAAACATCAAGTTGCGTATGAAACTGAAATGGCCGATGGCAAAGAAAAACTGTGGATTGGAATCAATAAATAATAATAAACAATATAGTTGATGTATTATGTTGAAAATCTACTACGTGGTAAACCCTTGAATAAAGCAAATGGCCGCCCCAATTGGCGCAGCCCTTTGCTTGCAGAAAAATGTCACCTCAATTCAAAATAGGGAAAGTGGAGCCTCACGGGCGACATCCCGAAACGTCATTCATCCACGCCTGCGTGCCGAAATGCACTTCAGTGTGCAGGCACGCCTGCCTACCGCAGGCAGGCCTACGTTGTTAAAATGCACTTCGGCGTGCAAGCATAAGCACAGCCTATGGTCCTCTGGTGTGAGGGACAAAAATAGAATAAGAAAAGAGAATTTTGCTAAAGCCCAAAATAGAAATAAATCAATAAACCATTCATAACTATCCTATTGGACGATCGTTCAATAGGATAGTAAACCCGGCAATCCATCTATTATGCACAAAATCTATTATGCACAAAATTGAGTATGTACAACAATATTAAACAATATCAAAAGCTTATCGAATTATTGGATACCAATAAAGTTGAATATAAATTATTTGAACATCGGGCAGCATTGACATACGAAGATTTAGCTGCGGTTCAAAAAGAAACTGGTTTTTTCGGCACAGAAGGCAAATGCATGGTTTTGAAAGCTGACGATACTTTTATTGTGTATGTAACATTGCAGGGAAAACGAACAGATATGAGCGCAGTCAAACAGGATTTGCATGCGAGCAAAATTCGTTTAGCAACCCCGGAAGAATTAAAAGAATATTTTGGCGCAGAACCAGGTTGCGCATATCCATTTGGTTTTGACAAAAGCATCAGGATTTTTATTGACCCAAATGTGTATAAACAAGAGTGGTTTTTGTTTAGTCCAGTATTGCCTACACGAACCATACAAGCAAAAGGCGAAGACCTGCAGAAAGTATTTAGCACCTTAAAAAATTCTGTCACAGAGGTTATTCATTGGAATCAAACATAGAAAGTATTTTGAATACAATAAACACAAAAACGGGCACAGCCCGTTTTTGTGTTTATCATCTAATCAGGTGCCTGTGGTTCAAGTTTTAAGATTTACGTTTCAAGTTCTATAATGCCAGCCCCATTTTTTCCTGCACTTCTTTGAGTGTTTCCGAGGCAATTACTTGGGCTTTGTGCGAGTGGTCAACCAAGAGGTTTTTCAATTTCTTTTTGTCTTTGATGAGCTCATAATATTTTTCATGCATGGGCGTCAGTTTTTCAATAATCATATCAGCAACAGCCATTTTGAAATCAGCGTATGAAGCACCTTTGAATTGTTGCTCAAGCATAGTAATTGGAAGTCCAGAAAATCCGCTTGCAATGGTAAGCAAATTGCTTATTGCAGGTTTTTTGTTTGGATTGAATACTATATCTTTTTTAGAATCCGTAACTGCCGATTTCATTTTTGCCCTGATTTGTTCCGGTGTATCCATAAGCCCGATGGATGCTTTTTGATTGTCATCTGATTTTGACATTTTCTTTGCTGGGTCTTGCAATGATTTAATGCGCGAAAATGCTTTATCCAGCGTTTTTGGTTCAGGAAGAGGAAATGTCTCACCGAATCGTTTATTGAATTTTTCCGCAATGGAGCGGGTAAGTTCAACGTGTTGCACTTGGTCTTCGCCAACCGGCACTGCTTGAGGTTTATACAGCAAAATATCCGCAGCCATAAGCACTGGATACATAAACAGCCCTACATCTGCCGGGTCGCCTTGATGCGTTTTTTCTTTGTATTGCGTCATGCGTTCAAGTTCGCCCATGGGCGTGATGGTTGCTAATAACCATTGCAGTTGCGTGTGCTCGGGAATAAGCGATTGCAGAAACATCGTGGTTTTTAACGGGTCAAGACCGAATGCCAGGTACATTGCCGCGACATCAAGAACGTTGTGCGAAAACGTTTTGGGGTCGTATGGAGTTGTGATTGCGTGCAGGTCTGCTATGAAATAAAAACACTCGTGTTCGTTTTGTAGAGCAATGAATTGCGAAATCGCGCCAAGATAATTGGCAATAGTGAGTTGTCCAGATGAACGGATGCCTGAAAGGATACGCATAATAGCTATACCCTGTAGTAGAAATGCGACAGAATTTTATGCCGTATTTCCGATTTTATTTTATATAACAAGAAGTCCGCGGAACCTTGTCTTCGCAAGAACTTTGTTCTTGCGAAGACTTATATGTAACATGCATGGAATTCTTTTGCAAGGCAGTCGCATTTTTCCGCCAAAGGCGGATCTGCCTCTGGCATGACACTACAGGGTATATTATAGCACATCTTGAATCTTGAATCATGAATAATCTCAAACCACAAATTCCAAACTGTTTTGAATTTGGAACATTAAGGTCTTCGCAAGAACTCTGTTCTTGCGAAGACCTTAAACCCTTTTTTATACTCGCTTAATCACAGGAATAACCATTGGTCTCCGCCGAAGTTTTGCTGATAAAAACCGCCCCAATTCCTCTTTGAGAATATTTTTCAATGCGCCATCATTATTTTGGTCGCGATCCGTTTGCGCGTGGCGCGGACGGGATTCGTATCGTTCAATGACATGGCGCGTGCGTCTGCGTATTTCGGAAATCAGGTCTTTTGACTCTTTCATATATACGAATCCGCGCGAGATAATGTCCGGTTCAAACAAAACCTTTCCTGATTTGACCAAGGCAAGTACAATCATCATGCCGTCTTGAGCCATTGCTTGGCGGTCTTTTAGCACGACCTCGCTTACGCTATCTGTACCCAAGCTGTTGACCATCATTGATGTTGACGGCGCGCGCTGCGTGGAAATACTGATGGATGATTGCGTGATTTCAATAATATTTCCGTTTGACGCAACCGCGATGTTTTCTTTGGGAATATCAAGGGTCTGGGCGATATGCGCATGGGATTTGAGCATTGAATATTGTCCGTGAATCGGCATAAAGAACTTCGGCCTGACGAGGTTGAGCATCAGTTTCAATTCTTCTTGATACGCGTGGCCCGACCCGTGAATATCCATCATTTTGTAATGAAACACCTCTGCTCCTTGGCGATATAAGCTGTCTTTGAGATATTGCACCGCGCGTTCATTCCCCGGAACAATAGACGAGGAAAGTATCATTGAGTCTCCTGGTTTGATGCGGAAAAATCGATGTTCTTTATTGACAATTCGCATCAGAGATGCCCGGTCTTCGCCTTGCGCGCCTGTGCACATGATAACGACTGTATTATCAGGAAGCTTGATTGCTTCTTCTGGTTTTATCAAGGTATGTTTTTGCGCCTGAATGTATTTCAGCTCGGTCGCGATGGAAACATTTGAACGCATGCTGTACCCGTCAATAGCAACTCTGCGGCCATGTTTTTCCGCAAGCCAGATAACTTGTTGTATACGGCCAATGAGCGACGCGAATGTGGATACAATGATGCGCCCTTTCGCGTTATCAAAAATTTCGTCAAGGTTTTCCATAACTGTCTGTTCGGAAAGCGAATACCCCGGATTTTCCGCCCCAGTGGAATCCGACATAAGCAAAAGCGTTCCGCGGTTGGCAAGTTCAACAATGCGCGCGAGGTTTGCGGGTTTGTCCGCAACGGGCTGAAAATCAAACTTAAAGTCGCATGTGTGGATAATTTGCCCCACGGGCGTTTGAATTGCAAGTCCGATAGAATCAGGGATATTATGATTGATATGGAACGCGTCAACCTTGAATGGCCCTGCTTGGATGGTTTTGAAATCGTTCTTGTTGATGATTTCAATGCGCAGTTTTTTCATACGCGGAAAATCTTCCTGGCGTTTTAAGATAATGCCTTTGGAAAGCATAGTAGTATAAATTGGCGGATACCCGAGTTTGTCTATCAGGTACGGAATGGCGCCGATGTGGTCGTAGTGCGCGTGCGTGATGAAAATGCCGCGAATCCAATCTTTTTTGTCTTTGAGATATTCAATATTTGGAATCAAAAAATCAACACCCAGCAGGTCTTCATCAGCAAACCGAAATCCCATATCAATGATGATGATATTTTTTTCGTATTCAATAACGGTCATATTTTCTCCAACTTCCTCAAGTCCACCAAGCGGAATAATGCGCAGTTTTGCCTCTTGTCTTTTTGATTCATGAATGATTTTTTCATGCGCGCTTGAAGGTTCGTTTCTGCGTCGCGAAGGCGTTTGGGGAGCTCTCGGCATTCTTGTTGTTCTTTTCATTGGTATCATATTTTATTTTTATTCCTATGATAATTTATGTTATTGAGCCGGTTGATGCATAGGAAACAAAAATCGGTTCGTTAATAATATATTGTTGTGTTGTGATGAATAAAGGAAGACTTGAATCTTCGCTCCATTACTGGGATAGTTGCGCCGCAGTTTTTCCCTTCAGCCAGAAGACCATGGGCTTCGCTTCAAACCTTGAATCTTGAATCTTGAACAAATTCCAATTTCCAAAACCTAAAATCCGAAACAATGTCTTCGTAAGAACAAAGTTCTTGCGAAGACAAGAACATTTTCCTGTGGGGATAGAGAGATTTGAACTCTCATGGTATTACTACCGCTAGCCCCTGAAGCTAGTGCGTCTGCCAATTCCGCCATATCCCCTTAGTTTGGTTTTAAAAAAGGCGAGTTTCCGTTGCTTTAGCAAGAAGCGCATAGCGGGTTTACCCACCGAAACTATGCTGTGATATCGTGACCTGTTTTGTTGTTTTCATTTTCATTTTGTTTCTTGGGTTTTTTCCATGAGGCAAATGTGCAGGCGGGTTCCATCATTTAAGCATGCGCTATGGTTTTCGCAGTTGTTTTTTAAATCGTTCCTGAATTTTGGTTTCAAGCGGATTGACGCGTTTTATTTTTGCGAGTTCAAGCCCGGTCATTTGCGCCAGCGCAAGTCCAAACAGAATTTTCTCGCGTATTGTTTTGCCTTCAAGCTGTATGGAAATAGTTTTCAGCCCTATTGAGCGCAGCGTTTGCTCTGATAACTTGAGCCGTTTTCGCATGGCAGGCGATTCTTCAAATCCGCGTATAACGAGCGCGGTAAAATCCTTCACGGATTTTTGCCACGCAAGCGCCGCAAGCGCGTGATGGTCAGTGTCAGGAATATCGTCGGCAAAAGCGAGTGTTTTTGCTGTTTCGTTCAGATTAATTTCCCATACATGTCCCAATGATGTCAAGGCGGGAATGGTATATACGAGGCATCGCGTGGAATTGATAACTCTGGCAATTGCGCGCGCCTTTTTTCTTATTTGTTTTTGTGCCAAAAAGATGTGGTTCGGGTTTACCCCGTTAAATAGTGCTGAAGGCAATTTAACGGGGTTTACGCTTTGTTTGTCATACATACCGGTGAGAAACCCGAACATATATGCAACGCTGAATCTCGGTACAATTGCGTCTGGTATTACAGGGTGTATCACATGGGCATTTTTTGCTTTGCGAAGCAATACTCCGTCAGTGGAAAATGCCATAAGCGGCAGCGAATGGTTACGTGCCGTATCAAATGCAGACAGCGTTTCTTCAGTGTTCCCAGAGTACGAAATACAACATACCAGAGGACGCAATGCAAGAACCTCGTGCGGGAGGCCGTATGTTTGCCAGATGGTCACATGCACGGGAATACGCTCCGACAGGGCTAAAGTTTGGAAACATTCAGCGCCAAGAATTGACCCGCCCATGCCCGCGCACACGATACGCCGCTTTCGGGCGATTCCGCGTATGGATGCGCCCTGGGTGTATCCATGATGAAATTGTTCGCCAATGCGTTCGACGTATGCAAAAAGTGAAGTTAATTGTTCCATATGCGTTTTGTGTATATGTACCATTCATTTGCGCGCGCGAAGCGCTGTGCGGGCGTGTTGATAAATAAGATGTCTGGCATGTGAATATAATTTTCAATTGCCCACGTCCATTGTGGCCGAACCAAGAATGCTGCCGGGACATCGGCGCGTATGCGGTTTGCAAATCCGTCCAATAATATATTGATACGTTCAGGGTCGTTCGCTTTTCTTATGTCAGTTACGATACGGTCAATTTCCTTGTTTGTGTATTGACTTATATTAAGGCCCAATATAGCTTGTTGTGATGAGTGCCAAAACGGATATATATCAGGCACGCTCCCGGTCAGCGTTGTTTCGCTTGCAAGAATTAATTCAAACGATTTATTGTCAATGCGGTTCATAAATTCGTTTTTCTGCAGCGCAGTAAGCGCAACATTGACGCCGATGTCATGAAGGTTTTTGACAATATGGCCTGCAATAGCCTGCATGTCGGGCGCATCCAAATAGATAAGGGATATGTCCAGCTCAGTTGGTGTTTTTGCCCTTGATGACATTTTTTTATCTCGTATGCCATTATTATTCGTGTCTTTCCAGCCAAGGGCATTCAGAAATATTTGTGATTGGGTTGGGTTGAATATATATTGCGTTGAGCTTGCGACGAGCGCAGGCGCGTCAAGTGGAACCGCGTATGAATGGAAAACGTCTTGCACAATTGCATTGTTATCAATCGCGTACGCAAGCGCCTTACGAAATAGCACATCTTTTAGTATATCCGCATTCATGTTCATAAACAAAGCGATTGTTGTAGGTACAACAGGTTTTTGAAGCGTGATGATTCGTTGTGTTTGCTCTATGGCTCGTATATCGTCCCATGGGATGTTTGCAAAACTTGCAATTTCCTTTTTGCGCAAAGCGTTTTCAGCTGCTGCTGTATCGGGATAAAATTTTATGGCAATCGTGTCAATATACGGACCTGAGCCGTAATAGCGCGGAAAACGCACAAGCGTGTATTGTTTGGTTGCATTTGTGCTGTCCAGCGTAAGTTTTTTAAATTGATACGGGCCTGACCCGATAGGTTTGCTATTGAGTTCGGAAAGCAAAAATTGGTTTACCGGAACATTTTCCCACACATGTTTCGGAATGATTTTGAATGTAAGGTATTGCGGGAAAAATACATAGGGTTTGGCAAGGGTAAATGCGATGGTTTTGTCCGAAAGCGCTTGCACCGTGATCGAATTCCAGAAATTCGCAAGCGGATGCTGGAGCGCAGGACTTTTCATCATATCAATTGTGAAAAGAATGTCTTGCGCAGTCAGCGGCTGGTTGTCATGCCATACAATATTGTCGCGGAGCGTCGCAACATAGACCGTGCCGTCATTTTTCATTTCAAATGATTGCGCCAAATCAGGCATCACGCCCCCTTGTCCGTCTGGCTTTAACAATCCTGAAAATATGAGTGCTTCGAGAAGCGCATCCGTTTCATTTCCGTTTGTGATAACCGGATTAATGCTTTGCGGTTGTTGGACAAGGCCTTCGGAAAAAACTCCTCCGCGCGCAGGAATGATTGTGGTGTTGGTTTCATATGCGTGAATGCCGAGCCATACGATACCTACGCATGCGATGCCAAAACATGCAAGAAAAATGATTTTTTCCATAGGACGTAATACCCGCCATAACGCAATAACGCGCGCGGGACGTACACGCGAAAAAAATGCGGCAATGCGTTTTCCCAAAACATGTAGGGAAGCTATTTCCATACGATTCGTATCAATGGCGCGTTTACCCCGCACCAGTCCTGTCTAACAAGGATGGTGCGGGGTTTACCTCAGCACCAGTCCTGTCTAACAAGGATGGTGCGTTTATACAACGAAGCTTACAATAACGCTCGCAGCAAGCAGTGCCGCGCACACAAGCGTTGCGACAAAAAATCCTTTTTCCAAACCGCGCCGCGTTGCGTAAAATTCTCCGGACCCGCCAAAAATGCCGGAGAGTCCGGTTCCGCGCTGCTGAAGCAGCACGAATAAAATGATGCACAGCGACAGAATGATTTGTGCGGCATGAAGTGCGAGTTGCATATGAATAATGTGTTTTTAGTCGTTTTTCGCTTGAGCGGCGTGGAATAGGAAGTTGATGAATGCGAATGCAACAGCGGTTAACAAGAGTGCTTTCCAATTTGCAAATGCGAGTTGTGGCGCCCAATACGTTGCAAGCCACAGCATCGCCGCGTTGATAATCAACGAAAACAATCCCAGAGTCAGAAATGCGAACGGCGCCAAAATGAATTCAACGAACGGCTTGAGCACTATATTCAAAAGTGTCAGGATTCCTGCTGCTTTGATAATGTCTAAGAGCGTTCCGGAAAACGAAACACCTGGAATGTATGCGACCGCGAGTTGCAGAACCACAATATTCGCAACTAACTGCAGCAAAATTTTTGCAAGAAAAGAAGGCATGTGCTCTGTATGTTCTGTAAGTATAGCATGAAACTGCCCTGAACGCAAAAGAGGAATATGTGAAACCCCGTGAGAGACCTTTGTTTACGACACAAGGCCGCCATTGGCGACTTGCCTTTAACGGGGTAAAGTGGATTCAAGCTTTTTGGTAAAAGGAGCGGGTGAGGAGAGTCGAACTCCCGTTTCGATCTTGGCAAGATCGCATACTGACCGTTGTACTACACCCGCATAGCACGTATTTCTTTTTTATAAAGTTCAATCCACTCACAAATCCTTTCCTTATACGCCCTTCGAGAAATATAGATTGTGCATATCCCGTGTGGAAGCCTCTTTGTCGGGTGATGTCCCGTGATGTAGTGGCTTTTTAGGAATCTATCCGGTGTAACACGAATAATGGCGGACCAAAACTTTTTGCAGGTATTATCATTTAAGTCCGGATATAAAATAAGATATGCCTTAATAAGATCGCCGATCTCCGGAAGATATGTTTTGAGGAATTTATGAAATAACTTTAACATGAATGGGTCAGTATTCGCAACTCGAATAATACCATTTTCAAGCTTGTTATCTCCCTCACCCCAATAAATTGCGAGACCGGATTGGAAAAGGGGTTGGTTTTTATATTGTCTGAATTGCGCATAAGCAGTTTGCCTTTGTTGTAGATATAATGCCTCCCGTTTTTGTTTTGCGATGGCATTAAGCCCTTTCATCTTTATTCGTGATTTATAACCTTGTTTTTTTATCAACCTCTTCTTAATAACTAAGGACCATCCCTCTTTTTTAAACCAATCAGACAAAGTACTTTTAGGTACAGAAAGAATTTTTGCGATTGAATTATAGCTTTTATTTTCTCTTCGGAGAAGAAATGCTCTTTGTTTATCTGGTCGCATAATTATATGAACTACACTATTATTCCTTGGACAGATTGTATCATATAGTTCATTTTTGACACATTGAGATAATATGCTGGATAGATTATACTGTAAACAAAGATGTCTTATGAAACCAGTCATTCTTCTTATTCTTGACGGTCTTGGTATTGGAAAGCAAGCGCAAGGCAATCCTATGCGTGAAGTTCCGATGCCGACATATGATTGGGTCAAGGCGCATTTTCCGTATTTCGGGCTGCAAGCATCTGGTATTGCAGTTGGTCTTGCGTGGGGCGATGCCGGGTCAAGTGAAATTGGCCACTTGACGCTCGGGACAGGAAGAATTGTGTATCAGCAATATCCGAAAATTACCATGGCTATTCAGGACGGAACTTTTTTTAAAAATCCGGAGTTGGAAAAAGTTTTATCGTATATAACACAATCTCATGGCCGTTTGCATCTCATTGGGATTGTGTCGAGGGCAAAAACCCATGCGTCTTCGGAACATATAGAAGCATTGTTGCGCGCAGCAAAAGACCGCGGTGTTTCGGATGTGCGCATTCATGCAATTACCGATGGCAAGGAATCGCTTCCGCACGAAGCGAAAACGTTATTACCCCATATTCAATCTCTATGTTCATCGCTTGCCCTTGGGCGTATCGCAAGCGTGTCTGGACGATATTACGCCATGGATACTAATGAGTATTGGCAGCGCACGGAAACATTTGCGCGTTTTTTGCTTGAGGGCGGAAAAGCGCAATCAACCGTGATGTCCGCGCTTGATGTCGCGTATAGCCGCGGCGTGACCGATGAAACTATTGAGCCAACCGGGATTGCAAGTTCTGACGGAACATACGACAGCCAGATTCGTCAAAACGACGCTGTTGTATTTTTCAATTTCCGGGATGACGGTATGCATCAAATCGCATACGCGTTGACCGCGCCGGATTTCCCGTTTTTTCCATTGGCGCGTCCACAGGGAGTTGCGTATGCGGCTATGACATCGTACGGCGAGCACGTTTTAATTCCGTGTTTTTTCCCGCAAGACGCGATTGCACATTCATTGTGCGAAACGCTTAGCAGTGCGAATAAGCGGTGCATCAAAATATGCGAATCCATGAAAGCAAATTTAGTCAATGATTATTTCAACGGCCTGCATCGCGGACCGTTTCAGAACGAATATCGCATCAGCATCCCGTCAAAAAAAATAAGCGGAGATGTGAAATTGCAGTCAGAAGAATTGGCGAGCCGCTTGTTTCAAGCCATGGACGAACATGTGTATGATTTATTGGTTGTGAATTTTGTTCATTGCGACGCAGCCGGGCATCAGACCGATTACGAAAAAGGCAAGCAAGCGGCTGCGTACACGGATGAACTTATGAATCGTATCATCCGCGCAACGCTTGCGGCACATGCGACGCTCATCATAACTTCTGACCATGGGAATATTGAGCAAATGATGAATTTGACAACCGGCCAGCCCGATACGGCGCATAATGATAATCCGGTCCCATTTATGCTTATTGATAAACAATGGTATCGTGACAGAACCAGCCGTGAAATCGCATTATGCGAGCGGGAAATTCGGGGAAGCTTGGCTGATGTGGCGCCGACAATTTTGGATTTACTGCGCGTGCCAATTCCGCAGGAAATGTCCGGGCAGAGCTTGCTTGCGCAATGCGCGTAAAAAACATAATTCCAAAGTTTGATTAAAAGCGTTTTCTGTGGCATCATTATATCTGTATTGAAACCTTGATTTTTTAACACGAACAACCAAGAAGAGAACGAATCAATGTACACAAATTAATTGAATAAAAATATGACAAGTTTGTTTGGTAAAAAACCAGCAAGGCCAGAATGGAATACTGAAAAAGCAGAAAGAGAATTGGAGCGAAGCCCCGAAGCCTTAGAGGCGCAAAGGGCCCTGACCAAAACGCTCAGACAGGAATTGGCTTCTTTACAAGCAGAGTTAGGGAACATATTACAAAACATAGAAAAAGGAACAGCTGTGGAAGGCACAGGAAAAAGAATAAGAGAATTAAGAAAAAGAATTATTGAAAAAAAGAAGGAATTAAGAGTTGCCCAGGAGCGTTTACAACGAAATGAAACAGCGTAGAAGTAGGTACCCAACCATTTAATTCTGATTGAGTGTTGAAAAACATGCGAGAACTTTGGTAGTTCATCAAAAGCAAAATTTCGAACAATGTCTTGCATTGCGGGATGGAAAAGGATAAAAGCAACTCTGTATTTCGCAGAGTTTGTTTTTATCCCTTCAGTTAGAAGACCACGGGCTTCTTTTCAAATCATGGATCTTGAATCTTGAATCATGGATCTTGAATCATGGATCTTGAACAAATTCCAATTTCCAAAACCTAAAATACAAAACAGTTTTGAATTTGGAATATTAAGGTCTTCGCAAGAACAAAGTTCTTGCGAAGACTTAGGACATTGGTTATTAGAATTTAAAATTTGTTTAGGATTTTCCGCCATAGGCGGACCAGCCTTTGGCTGAAAAAATTAGGATTTGGGATTTTTACTGTATAATGTCTTTCATGAATGCATTTATTTTGGGCTCGCAGGATGTTTTTGAGTACGACCGCGCATATTCGCTGTTAACGCGGGAATTGGGCAAAGTGGTTGCCATTGCGCGAAGCGTACGCAAACCGCAATCCAAGCTTGCAGGACATTTGGACGCGCCGCATTTTTCATGGGTTGAGGTGATTGCAACCAGCAAAGGATGGCAGATTACACAGGCATTGGAACAGCTGGCGTACGCGCGCATACGGAAAAATCGCGATGCGTTAAAAGCCGTGTTGCAATGTAGCCAGTTTTTAAATGTATTTTTGCCCGCTCTTGTTGGTTCATACGAATTTCAGCATATAGTTGGCAAGCAGCAAGGCGACGAGGAAAAAGTATTTATGCTGTGGGGTGATTTTTTAGACCATATGGAATTATATGCCGAGCAGCTCAATGAAACGGATTTTGATTTTATCAGGGCGCAATGCGTGTTGCGCGGGCTTTCTTTGCTTGGATTTTTGCCAGATGTAGCCGTATGTAATTCATGCGGGAAGCAGTTTTCCGCGCGCGGAGCGTATCTTGCTGATAACCAGCTCGTATGCGATGCGTGCGCCGTATCCTTACGCGCGGGCGCAAACAGCATTTCATACAGCGTGCTTAAAACAATCCAACAAATTATGTCCGGCACATGGGTTTTGAAAGACCACTATGCAAAAGCAGTAACCAGATGCGCTGATTATTTTGAGCGTCAAAGCGAACAGTTCATGCTATAATGAAATCAACGAATAATGAATCCGTTGGTTAATGAAACGAATATACGCATGTTCAATTTTTTCTTTTCAATCTATGCCAAACGAGCAATCAAAACCACAAATTGACCCCACGAGGGCAAAAACATCATGGGTTCACTCTGCTGAACAAAAACAGCAAACGCCTGTTGCGCAAGAACATTGTGCGCGAAAATTTCCGTTTGATGTAAAAAAAATAGCTCTGTATGCATTGGTGTTTTTTGCAATTGCAGGAATTGGATTCCTTGCGGTTAATGTATTTTTGCATATGGGCCAGCAAGATGCGGTTTCTATTACGGCCTCGGGTCCGCAGTCGGTTCAGCCCGGCGCGACAACGACCTTTACCGTGACAATTCATAACATAGACCGCTCCAACGCATTAAGCGATATTGCGATTGCTACCAAGGCAGATGCGGGTACGGTGTTTCCGGAAAAACCATTATTTGCTACCACGCAACGTTTGATTGATAATTTGCAGCCAAATCAGGAACACACAGAAACGTTTTCAGCTGTTTTTTGGGGAAAACAAAATGATGCAAGGACTATTGATGTGACGGTTTGGTACAAACTCGGAACTTTGAGCACCAGGTTTCAAAAAACAATTTCATATACTCCGCATATCGCATCCGATGTCGTATTTCTTCATATGAGCGTTCCGGAACAAGTGCTTCCGGACCAGCAGTTTTCATTTTCCGCTTCGTATGCGAATATAGGAACCGCACGTATTGGGCAGGGAACGGTTCGCATTGAATTTCCTGAAGGATTTGCGGTTTCCAAAATAGATCCGGATATGAAGCAAGACGGTACTGCCAGGACAGCGGCGTTTGCGCAACTGGAGCCTAAGGCGGAGACAATCATTTCTGTACAGGGGGTGATTGCGTCAAGCGCGGGGCAGGGAAAACAAATTACTATGCGCGTCACGACTTTGGTGCGCAACGTTTCTATTGAACTTGGAGCAATCCAGAAAAATGTATTGGTGATTAGCAGTCCTTTAACCTTGAGCATCAGCGTGAACAATAAGCCCGATTATGCGCTCAGTCTTGGGGAAATCGCGCAGTATACATTGACATTTCAAAATAATTCCTCTGTTTCTTTGAAAGATGTGGTGATTATGTCCGATGTATCAAACCCGTGGTTTTTACTTGATACCATGCAGGCGCGCAACGGCTCGTTTTCGTCAAAAGATAAAACCGTTACATGGAACGGCGGCACAGACCCTGCATTGCTTGTTGTTAATCCGGGACAAAGCGGAGCTGTTTCGTTTTCCGTAAAAATACGGCAAGGATTTACGCAAGGGCAAATAAATAATACGGTTGCAGTGCATGCGGATATTTCTGCGCCGAACACATCCCAAAATATCGGCACAGCGATTGCAAGCCAGGCGAATATAGTGAGTAAGATACAAGGAATGATTGGGCTTACCGCAACCGTGTGGTATCGTGACCCGTATTCAAGCGGTTTTGCGCAAAGCGGTCCTATGCCGCTTCGCGTGAATCAGACAACCGCATACAGCGTTCATATGCGCGTTTCTGTTCAGGCAAATGATTTTCGCGATATATCAGTGCAAACCGTTTTACCCGCAGGTGTAAGTTGTTCGGGCAATGTCAAAGGAGATGCGCAGGGGTTTTTGTGCAATCCCCGCACCAACGAAATTGTTTGGACAATTCCGAGCATTTCAGCGTATACTGAAAAAGAGCTAATTGTCCAAGTGAATGTTGTACCGTCCGTGGACCAGGTTGGACGAACAATTCCCATTTTAGGGCAAGCGACTTCAAACGCGACTGATGCGTTTACGCAAACCGTCGTATCACAGCATACGCAGGGAATTATGTCAGACCTGCCAGACGACTCAAGCGTTGATGCGATTACTGGAAGAGTATCCTTGTAGAATTATGAACTCTAAGTGAACTACCATTGGTTAAAACCGGTGGTCTTCTCGCCCCTTCTTTGTAAATTTAAGTGCAGGAAATTTAAAACAGAGACAATGTGATCAAGAGTAAGGATTCTACTAACGCGGCGATGGTCATTGAGATTTTGACATTTGGTATTATTTGTAATTTGGAATTTTATACACTATGGATACAATGGATAAAATAGTCAGCTTGTGCAAGCGTAGGGGGTTTGTATTTCCCGGAAGTGAAATTTACGGCGGGTTGCAGGGCTTTTATGATTTCGGCCCGTTGGGGGTTGAAATGAAAAATAACCTGAAAAGTTTGTGGTGGAATTGGATGACTCGCGAACACGATAATGTGGTTGGGATTGACGGCGCCATTATTACTCACCCGAAGGTTTGGGATGCCAGTGGACATGTGCAGAGTTTTGTTGACCCATTGGTCGAATGCAAAAAATGCCATCATCGATTTAAAGCAGACGACCTTAATAAGAATGCCTGTCCGGATTGTGGCGGGTTATTGACTGAACCAAAAATGTTTAATATATTGGTTCCGACCCAGATTGGCGTTGTTGAAGACGACAAAACAAACGTGTATCTTCGGGGGGAAGCCTGCCAGACAATTTATTTGGATTTTAAAAATGTTTTGAATAGCAGTCGATTAAAAATCCCATTTGGCATTTGTCAAATCGGCAAGGCGTTTCGTAATGAAGTGACACCGAAGAATTTTTTGTTTCGGCAGAGAGAATTCGAACAGTGGGATTTGCAATGGTTTTGTCGCCCTGCAGAAATGGAACAATGGTTTGAGTATTGGAAAGCAGAACGGATGCATTGGTATAAAAGTATTTTTACGCACCCGGAAAATCTGGGTTTTTATGAACATGAAAAACTCGCGCATTATGCCAAGAAAGCATTTGATATTGAATATACGGCATCGCCGTTTGGCAAAGAGATAGAAGGGATTCATTGGAGAGGCGATTGGGATTTATCGCGACATTCGAAGTTTTCCGGTCAGGATTTAAGTTACACTGATTCGGAAACTGGCGAGAAGTTTGTTCCCAACATTATTGAAACATCGGGTGGGGTTGATCGGACGTTCCTATTTTTGATGCTCGATGCCTACACCGAAGAAAAAGATAGAATCATTTTGAAATTACATCCAAGCATTGCGCCGTATAAAACTGCTGTTTTTCCTTTGTTAGCCAATAAACCGGATTTAGTCCATAAGGCCCGCAAAGTATATGAAATATTAAAAGGTAGTCATCAGTCATCAGTAGTCGGTAGTCAGTTAAATATTGCATGGGACGACAGGGGCAATATCGGCAAACGCTATTACAGCCAAGATGAAATCGGGACGCCGTATTGTGTGACAATTGATTTCCAAACACTTGAGGACAGCACCGTAACAGTGCGCGACCGCGATACTGCCAAGCAGGAACGGGTTTCGATTTCCGAGCTCAAATCGTATATAGTGGGGAAGACAGTTGTTCCGAGAAAGATTGAGAGGATGCCCGGCGCGTAGCCCGTGCATCATTTCTTCATTTTTATCCAAATAGTAAAGTCTTCGCAAGAACAAAGTTCTTGCGAAGGCAAGGCTCAACGGGCTTCCACAGAGCGAAATCTCTCTCAACACTTTGCGCTCGCGCGTAAAGGAAAGCACTAAATCCTAAGCGCTAAATTCTAAACAAGCACAAGATTCTAAATTCTAATGTTCAAAACAGTTTGAAATTTGTGATTTGATATGATTCACGATTCAGGATCCAGGATTCAAGACTCAAAGTTTAGAGTTTAGGAAAAGGGACTTAAAGTTTAGGATTTAGGATTTAGAAATTAGGATTTGTTTAGGATTTAGAGTTTGGTATTTAGGATTTAAGAAGTAGTATGTCCCGTAGTAGTCCCGTAGATTGTTGTAGTCGTCATAACAACCAGAGACTATGCAACAGGACAACCTTAAACTTGTAAGATGGAATAAATAGAATAATTAACGGGATCACTACAGGGTATGCCCCGTAGTAGATTTTCAACAGTCGCGAAGCGACAAAAGAAAACACTAGGTATCACAAAAAGAAATAGTTATGTATACTAAAGATTAATAATGTAATGAGAATGAACGTTAATTAAGTTGAAAATTCACTACAGGGTATGCAAGAAAAGTTTTACATTACAACAGCTATTCCTTATACTAATGCCCCGCCGCATATTGGGTTTGCATTGGAACTGATTCAAGCGGACGTAATCGCCCGATATCAACGCATATTGGGCAAAGATGTATTTTTTTTGACCGGTACGGACGAACATGGTTCTAAGGCAGCGCACGTGGCAAAAGAACATGGGAAGTCCCCGCGCGAGCTCGGAGATGAAAATTCAGCAAAATTCTTGAAATTATGCGAAGCGTTGAATATTTCAAACAGCGATTTTATCCGCACCACGGACGAACACAAACACTGGCCGAGCGCGCGCAAAATGTGGAATGCGTTGGTTTCCGCAGGAGACATTTACAAAGATACTTATGTCGGCAAATATTGCGTCGGATGCGAAGCGTTTTTAACTGATAAAGATTTGGAAAACGGTTTATGTCCGATTCACAAATGCCTTCCGGAGGAATTGAAAGAGGAAGATTATTTTTTTCGACTTTCCAAATATCAGGATGAATTGAAAAAACTTATTGAATGCGACGAAATTAGAATCATTCCGTTGAGCCGCAAAAACGAGATTTTGGCGTTTCTTAACCGCGGACTCAAAGATGTGAGTTTTTCGCGTCCAAAAGAAAAGCTTGCATGGGGTATTCCGGTCCCGGACGACGATTCGCAGGTGATTTATGTGTGGGCCGATGCATTAACCAATTATTTATCGGGCGTAGGGTTTGCCGAAGCAGGGGCGCAATTCCAGCGGTTTTGGCCTCCGGATGTGCAAATCGTTGGTAAGGATATTTCACGGTTCCATGCGTTGATTTGGCCTGCAATGCTGTTGTCCGCAGGGGTGCCGTTGTATAAAACATTGTTTGTGCACGGATTCATCACATCGGGTGGGGAAAAAATGTCCAAATCGCTTGGCAATGTGGTTGACCCGTTTGATTTGATTTTGCGGTTCGGGTCCGATGCGGTGAGGTATTTTTTCACGCGCGAAGTGCCGGCGTTGGATGACGGCGATTACACAGAAGAAAAATTCATCGCCAGATACAACGGAGACCTTGCAAACGGCATTGGCAACCTTGCGAGCAGAATTGTAAAACTCGGCGTGTTGTCCGGACGCGAAATTGCGTTTTCCCCAAACGACTTGAAAGATACGATTGAACAAACAGAATTAAAATACCGCGCGCATATGGAGCAATTCCAGTTTAACGATGCGTTGGCCGCTGTATCGTTTTTGATAAGCGCAGGGGATGAGTATATCAATCAGAATAAGCCATGGACATTGAGTAGAAGCATTGACCTTGAAGAGCAAAAGAAATTTGATGCGATAATATCATCGCTTGCGTTTGCGTTAGGGCATAGCGCCGTGCTGTTGCTGCCGTTTATTCCATGGAGCGCTCAACGCATTTTGGATGCATTGCAGATTGTGGACATTCATCTGGAAACATGGCAAGGTAAAAAAGTAAAGTTTGTACAAACCCCCGCGTTATTTCCAAGAAAATAAAAAGCACGATACCAATATACGAATTGTGCGAACGATACGAATGATACGAAAAGTATGGATTTTTTTGATTCGCATTGCCATTTGCCCCCGCACGGAAGACATGAAAAAACCGCTGGTCAGATTTTAAAAGATGCTGCGGATGCGGGTGTTGTCGGGTGTGTTGCTATTGGAACATCAATTTGCGAAAACGAAAATGTGCTGCGTATTGTTAAGGAACATCAAAACGTGTACGCGGCAATCGGCATATATCCTCACGAGGATAAAGATGTTGCGCTTGCGGATTTACGGCAATGTTTATCTGCGCAAATTGCTTCGTGTTCCAAAGTTGTTGCAATCGGCGAATGCGGCATTGATGTAAGCGAAAAGGAAAACGGTAGACAGATTCAAGACCAAATTAATTTGTTTGAAATGCAGATTGAATTGGCAATGAAATATCATTTGCCTATCATTATTCATAATCGCAACGGAGATAATGAAGTATTGGCATTGATGAAAAAGTACGCCAGCCAGGGGTTGCGCGGAGTTGCGCATTGTTTTTCGCAATCATGGGAATATGCCCAGCAGCTTTTGCAATGCGGATTATATATTTCGTTTTCAGGTATGATTACGTATAAAGCGCGAAAAGGAATTCTTGAAACAGTGCGCAATGCTCCCATAGACAGAATTTTAATTGAAACCGATTCGCCGGACTTGCCGCCAGAAGGATTTCGGGGTCAGGTGAACGAACCGAAAAACGTTTTTGTCATTGCGCAAAAAATAGCATACGTGCGCGGAATGTTGCTTGACGACATCGCCCAAAAAACATATGAAAACGCAAAAACCCTATTTCGCATTCATTAAACAGCGCATCAATGCCGCGCACCGAATCATAATTGCAGGGCATACGGGGCCTGATTTTGATAATGTAGGTTCGTGCTTGGCATTGTATGAAGTATTACGCGCCATGCGAAAAGGAGTTGTGATTGCGTCTGATTTTCATGAATCTATATGGCGTGAAGTTGCCATGGACAAGTTGCCTAACCAAGTGAAAATGAGTTCACTTGCGTTGTATAAACCCGACGTCGTTTTTTTGCTTGATTATGGCAAAAAAGAAAAAATAGACGCATCTGTGCTGTGGCTTATTGAACAAACAAAACCGTTCGTGATTACCATTGACCATCATGAATATCAGTCGCAGTTCGGAGATATTGTGTGGGTTGATTCGGCATTCGTGTCTACAACTGAAATGCTGCATATGTTGTTTTCAAAAATCAAAGCGCGCATACCCGAGCAGGCGAATTATTATTTGCTCTTGGGCGTATGGGGGGACACGGGCGCGTTCGCGTATCAGCGCGCGTCAAAACGGCTGCTTCGTATGGTGAACGCTTTAGTGACGCAAGGAGATGAAATACAGCGTATTATGGAATTGCTGCATCAAAAAATGGATGCGGATGAGTTTCGTTTATACGGAAAATTGCTTGCGAGTATTTCATATGATGCATCGCTCGGGCTTGGGGTGTGCAAAATTCGTACGCAAATTCCCGAAGGTATGAATCGCACGGTCATGTACGAGATGAAACGTATCAAAGGGCTTCGCGTGGCGCTCTTTTTGAAACGGTTTGCGAAAACTGGCTATTGGAAAGCAAGCGTGTGGGGAGCGCAGCATAATGTTTTGGATTTGAATGAATTCGCACGCAGGTTTGGCGGCGGGGGACATTTCAACGCAGCAGGGTTTAAAACAAAGCTTTCTGGTGCTAAAATTATACAAATGGTAAAGCAGGCAATGCGTGAAAATTGCGTTTCATCATAGCTCGATTTTACCCGCTGATAAGATACCATTCTTACATTCTTAAGAATATGAGAATAGAAGAAATAGCATTTTTGCATTTTGAGGTTGTTTGAATATAATAAAATAAGAAACCAAAAGTGTAAGTCCAAAAAGTTTCGCATAACATATGAAATAACATATGAAAAAATACGATTTTGCACGTATTGAGAAAAAATGGCAGCGCGCATGGGAGAAATCCGGTTTTTCTTCGTGGCGCGCCAAAAACAGCGGAACTGCGAAAAAAATGTTCATTTTGGATATGTTTCCGTATCCTTCAGGTGAGGGATTGCACGTGGGGCACTTGGAAGGATACACCGCAACGGACATCTATGCGCGGTTTTTGCGCATGAACGGCTGGAATATATTACATCCCATGGGATGGGATGCGTTCGGCCTGCCGGCTGAAAATTACGCAATTCAAAACAAAATCCATCCTAATGTCGCAATGAAAAAGAACATCGCGCGGTTTAAAAAACAAATACAATCAGTCGGGCTGTCGTATGATTGGTCGCGGGAGCTTGCGACAAGCGACCCGGCGTATTACAAATGGACGCAATGGATGTTTTTACAGATGTTTCATCACGGGCTTGCATACGAATCAAATGAACCCATTAATTGGTGTCCGTTGTGTAAAACGACGCTTGCCAACGAGGATTTGGAAAATGGCAGGTGCGAGCGCTGTAAATCTCTGATAGAGCGAAAACCTATGCGGCAGTGGGTGCTTCGCATTACCATGTATGCTGACCGGCTTTTGAATGATTTAAAACAGCTTGAGTGGTCTGAGAGCGTGAAAGAAATGCAGCGCAATTGGATCGGCAAGTCAACTGGATACGAATTTTCGTTTCGCATTAAAAATTCTCGTGAAACGCTTCCGGTTTTTACCACGCGGCTTGATACGTTGTATGGTGTGACATTCGTGGTGCTTGCCCCCGAGCATCCGTTGGTTGAGTCAATTACGACTCCTGAGCAAAAAGAAAAAGTGCGGCTGTACATGCGCGAAGGTGCAAGCAAAACTGATTTGGACCGCGCTGCGGAAAAAGAAAAAACAGGCGTTTTTTCCGGCGCGTATGCGATTCATCCGATTACGAAACAGGAAATTCCGATTTGGATTGCAGATTATGTGTTGATGGACTACGCGTTCGGGTCCGTGATGGGAGTTCCGGCGCATGATGAACGCGATTTCGCGTTTGCGCATAAATACCACTTGCCGATTCGCGAAGTTATTTCACCTGATGGCAAGTCGCATGAACCATTGTCTTCCGCATATACGGATATCGCGACCGGCATGCTTATTCACTCGGGTCCGTTTGACAGGCTGTCGGTCAAACAAGCTGCGCCCAAAATAGCAGCATTTATGAGCGCGCAACAAGCAGTAAAATACAAACTGCAGGATTGGACATTTGCGCGTCAGCGGTATTGGGGAGAACCGTTCCCGCTCGTTTTTTGTGAACAATGTAAAAAACGAGTGGAGAATTCAAAATTCCGAGTTCCATTACTGCATTCAGGGCTGAACTGTTGGAAATTGCCTGCCCGCCGAAGCCTCGGCGCAGGCGGGAAAATTGGAAACTTGAATTTTACCCTTGGTGAAGTAATGAATCCAGGTTGGATCGGCGTTCCAGAAGAAAAACTTCCAGTTGTATTGCCCAATGTCACACATTACGAACCAACAGGAACAGGCGCATCGCCTTTGGCGTCAATAGATACATGGGTTAGTGTGAAATGTCCTAAGTGCGGCGGCCCGGCTAAACGTGAAACCGATACTATGCCGCAATGGGCAGGTTCGTGCTGGTATTATCTTGGATTTATTTTGGGTCAAGATAAACTTAAACTTTCCGCAAAACGCGCGAAGCTATTTTGGGACCAAAAAGTTTTGAAGTATTGGTTAACCACTGGCCGTAGAGACTCTGGCGGAGGCGGGCTTGTCCACCGTAGCTTTAGCGGAGGCGGGGTTGGTTTTTATGTGGGCGGCACCGAGCACGCAACGCGCCATTTGATTTACGCGCGGTTTTGGCATAAATTTTTGCAAGACATCGGCGTTGTTCCTAACAAAGAGCCGTTTGCGAAATTGGTAAACCAAGGCATGGTTTTGGGTTCAGATGGGGAAAAAATGTCCAAGTCGCGCGGAAACGTGGTCAACCCGGACGATATTATCAAACAATACGGCGCGGATACGCTGCGCATGTATGAAATGTTTCTGGGTCCGCTTGAAGCGTCAAAGCCATGGGATACGAACGGCATTGTGGGCGTACATCGGTTTTTGAGCCGCGTATTTTCATTTGCGTTTGAACATGCATCTCTTGCTCCCAAAAAGCGTATTGCAAAATCAAATGCGGAAATCAAAAAACGCGCGCATCGGCTTATGCATCAGACCGTGAAAAAAGTCGGAGACGATATTTCGCATATGCGTTTTAACACGGCTATTTCCGCCTTAATGGAATTTCAAAACGAGTTACTTGAATACCGTGAGCACATAGCGTACACGGATATGAACAAAATTCTTAATATATTTACATTGCTTTTGTATCCATTTGCGCCGCATCTAGCTTCGGAATTATGGAGCATGCGCAATGCATCACGTGTTGAAAAGCAACCATGGCCAAAATATAATCCTGCCGTGCTCGTGAGAAATACCGTGACGTATGTAATTCAGGTTTCGGGCAAAGTCCGCGATACGTTGACGATTTCTGTTGATGCTGAGCAGAGTGAAGTGATAAAGCAAGCGCAAGCGTGTTCAAAAGTTTCAAAATGGCTTGAAACAAAGAAAATCAAGCGCGTGGTGTTTGTCAAAGGAAAGATTGTAAACTTTGTTGTGTAAGGTTATTCAATAATCGTTCCCTTACATGTTCCCGCGTGGAAGAACGTATTGAGATTTTTGAAATCGTCGCCCTTGACGATAAGGACCCGTAATCCGAGTCGTTGCGCCTTTTTGCTTGCAATAGGGTCAAAAGGAAAGTTCATACCCGGTATCCACGTATCGCCAACGATTTTTCTGAATGCTTTCCAGGAAATGCTGGTAACCGGCCTGACGTTTTTGTAGCGTTTCGGGTCTTTATCGTATGCATACGGTATGTTGCTCAAATTGATAAGCGTTTTGACGTGATAATCTTCGCATATAACGGTTGCGCAGTAATCCGTTGACCATCCTGGTTTCCATCCCGCGGCAATGACAATTGGTTTGGTTATTTTCATAATTATTTCGTAATGTTTGACGATGCGCGGGTATGCGATGTCTTGAAAAATTGTGCGAATAAGATGCGCGTTCAAGCGTGTTGCGTGAATTCCGAGCCAGTCAAGGTCATCACGGGTAATTTTTTTGTTTAAAATCTTTTTTGCCGCATCACGGTAGTGTCGTGCAATTGCTCCACCGCCGGCAATAATAAAAAACTGACGATGTTTGTTTTCTGTCAGTTTTTCCCGTATAAATGCATTGAATTTTTTGAGAAATTCCGTGTCGACTCCACCATTGGGAACAATAAGAGACCCGCCCAGCGAAATAACTATGCGTTCTTTATGCTTGGTTGGCATACATACAGTATCTCATACTGCATTGATTTTTCAAGATGCGGTATAAAGAGTATAATATGCATACTTAGTCGCATAACGATATATGACGCGCAGGGCAAAGAAAAATGTAATTGTAATGGGCGGGGGAACAGGAGTCTTTACCGTACTTTCCGCGTTAAAAGTTTTCCCCCAGTTTGATTTGAGGGCCATAGTTGCTATGACTGACGACGGAGGGTCTAGCGGCGTGTTGCGCGATGAACTCGGCGTTTTGCCTCCGGGCGATATCAGGCAGTGCATGGTTGCGCTTTCCGAGGCACCGGAAATAATCCGCAAATTGATGAATTATCGGTTTGAAAACGGCGGGTTGCGCGGCCACAGTTTTGGCAATTTGTTTTTGAGCGCGTTGGAAAAAGTGTCCGGATCGCTTGAACAAAGCATTGCGGAAATAGGAAAGATTATCAAAATCAAAGGTGAAATCATCCCCGTGGCCCTTGATAAAGGTCGGCTTGAAATGACATTGAAAAACGGCACAGTGCTTTCAGGAGAGCGCGCAATTACGCCCGCAGAAGTGATTCAGGCAATTGGCATCAAAAAGTTTTGCATCAAACCGAAATTGACCGTAAATCCCAAAGCGCGTCGCGCAATGCTGGATGCTGACGCAATTATTGTCGGGCCGGGAAACTTATATACGAGTTTGATTCCGTTGTTTTTGGTTTCAGGCATGGTTGCCGCGTTTAAAAAATCAAAAGCAAAAAAAATTCTGATTGTAAATGTGATGAGTAAATTCGGGCAAACCGATGGATGGACGCCATTTCAGCTCGCGTCAGAAATTGAATCATATATTGGAAATGGCGTTGTTGATGTCGCGGTGTGCAACAATAAAGAACCGGTTGAGCCGTTGTTGTTGAGGTATTTTAAAAAAGAACGGTCGCATCCCATTTTACTCAAAGGGAAAAGCAAACAAGTGATTGGGCGCACGATGTTTTTGGGAGGAAATTTTTTAGATAACGGTATTTATATGCAGCAAAAAGCAGATGCGTTGCTTCGTCGCAGTCTGATTCGTCACAGTCCGAAAAAACTCGGCGCGTTTTTGTCAAAACTTATATGCCCCGTAGTGTCATGCCAGAGGCAGATCCGCCTTTGGCGGAAAAATGCGACTGCCTTAACAAGAGAATTCATAAATAAACACGCATAAACCATAGAGAGTTGATTACGTTGTTTATAAAATAGAATCGGAAATACGGCATCAAATTCTGTCGCATTTCTACTACAGGGTGTAGTTGATTCAGGTCCGATTGTTCGCTACAATCAGGCAGCAATTGGAACTATGGTCTAGTCCCGCCAAGGGCGGGCAGGGGTAGAACGCGGTCCGTCTTCATCAAGATTTCGAAAGACAGGCATTCGCATCGGGCTCATAGTAAAGTGGTATTACCCCAGTAGCAGTCCTTCGACAAGCTCAGGACGCTACGGGGCGTATAGCGTGGCATTTTCACCCCGTTAAAAATGAAGGGCTTGTAGTATAGTGGTAATACACCGTCCATCACCATTTACGTTTAGACGGATTGCAATTTGTAGATAAAAATCTTAGGATTTTTATACAAATTGGGAACATTCGCACTGCGCCCCGTAAATAAGCTTGTGGACTTATATGGGCTCATAGTAAAGTGGTATTACGCGGCATTCGCATTGCCGAGGCGGGAGTCCGATTCTCCCTGAGTCCACAAGTTTGTATACGGGGTTGCGGAGGCACGAGTCCGATTCTCGTCAAGTCCACAGAGTTGATTTTTAACGGGGCAAGTTGCCGACCTGCCTGCCGGCAGGCAGGGGCTGGAGTCCGATTCTCCCCAGGTGGTGTCTACTAGACGATGTCAGAACTTTTTTCCAGCAAAATCCTGACGCTGATTGACGCAAAATTACTTCGTAATTTTGCTGACGGCTCGCGGGCAAAAATTTTCCTCCCCTTGAACTCCCCCAATTTTTGCTCGCTCGCCAAAAGTTTTTTAAAAATTTTTTGCGCCATCTTTTATAAATCATCTAAAAAACTTACAATTTACTTATTATAACGGACTTTTAATATTTTTAAGTTTTGGATTTGTTACTTGAGTATAAAGTGGTGTCTACTAGACGATGTCAGAACTTTTTTCCAGCAAAATCCTGACGCTGATTGACGCAAAATTACTTCGTAATTTTGCTGACGGCTCGCGGGCAAAAATTTTCCTCCCCTTGAACTCCCCCAATTTTTGCTCGCTCGCCAAAAGTTTTTTAAAAATTTTTTGCGCCATCTTTTATAAATCATCTAAAAAACTTACAATTTACTTATTATAACGGACTTTTAATATTTTTAAGTTTTGGATTTGTTACTTGAGTATAAA
>MNWK01000004.1 GCA_001872485.1 Parcubacteria group bacterium CG1_02_44_31 | reverse complement strand
AGGGTTCCGCGCGACGAAGTATGTGGAGAAGTGCCGCGGGCGTAAACACATGCCTGCACGCCGAAGTGCGTTTCAACAACGCAGGCTGAGGGCTTCACTTTTTCAAAAAAGGGAAAAACACCCGGATTTCTTACAAATTACAATAGTATGTATGCATAGCATGTCATAGCATGAGCATGTATGTAAGATATGAAGAAATTTGATTTATCCGTATTTGGGACGATCGCTCAAAATAGGGATAAATCGAATATTATTAATAAACCATCTAAATATAACAAAATAACAAAAATGCAAAAAAGGTGAATGAAGGATTGATTTTCATTTATGATTTCTTTTATACAAGGTAAAATCGTGGAAAAAGGCATGGATACGGTTGTGGTGCAGTCAGGCGGTATTGGGTGGGAAGTTTTGGTCTCCAAAAAAACAAGTCGGGCGTTAAGCATGCAAAAAGCGCGCGTGAAACTCTATACGTTTTTACGGTTTAAGCAAGAGGGCGTTTTTGAATTGTACGGATTTGGTACGCAAGCGGAAAAAGAATTATTTGAGCTTTTAATCAGCGTTGATAAAATTGGCCCCAAAACCGCGCTGAACATTTTAAGCGCAGGTTCGCCTGATAAAATTCAATCAGCCATCAAATTGGGCAAGGTTGATTTTTTGACGCGTGTAGTCGGCCTGACTGATCGGACTGCGGAGCGATTGATTGTGGAATTGTCACGCAAAATTAAAACATCAGCAAAGCACTCAGAAACATTTGATATTGATATTGACGTGCAAGGAGCATTACTTTCACTCGGATTTACCAAAGGGCAAATCAGAAAAGCGGTTGATAAACTTGACCCGGATACCACGGATTTTCAATCGCGCGTAAAACAAGCATTGAAAGTTCTTACTGGAAGATAATGTGATTTTTTAATCATTGTATGAAACCATTTGAGATTATGGAGCACACCGCAGATGTGAGATTGCGGGTACAGGGGAAAGGCATGGAAGAATTTTTTACGAATGCCGTTGCAGGGCTCTATGTGCTTCTCATAGCGCAAGACACGGTACCGGAAGTATATGAAACATGGGGTCAAGAAATACCATTTCATGTTTCTTCAAAAAACAGAGAAACGCTCCTGGTTGATTTTTTAAACGAAGCCTTGTTTATTGCGCAAACCAAGAGAAAAGTTCCTGTCCGCGCGGTGTTTGAATATATAACGAATACACACGCAAAAGGGAGTTTTATTTCTGACGCACACGCTTTGATTCAGAAAGATGTAAAGGCAGTAACATACCATGACTTGAAAATAATAACTAACAAGGAAGGAGAGCTCGAGGTAGTATTGACATTCGATATATAAATAATATTTTAAAGATTTTTTTAGGTTTTCCCATTAGTAATTTTTTTATGGATATTCTTTCAAAATCAGACCTTGTCAAAATCCACGACTATCTGTGGGAAATACCGCAGTCGTTCCGAAAAGATATGCGTGTGCCAGCGCGAATTTATGCGTCAGAACATATGCTTGATGAGCTGTTCAAAGATCGATCCTTATGGCAGTTGGTGAATTTAACAACGCTTCCGGGAATCTATAAATATGCATTAGTGATGCCAGATGTTCATGAGGGATACGGGGCTCCAATCGGCGGTGTATTTGCAATTAAAACTCAAGGTGGGGAAGGCATAATTTCTCCTGGGGCTGTTGGTTATGACGTGAATTGCGGGATCCGGTTGCTGCGGTCTAACTTAACCTTTAGTGAAGCAAAAGATAAAATACCACAGTTGACACAAGCAATTTATAAAGAAGTGCCTTCGGGGGTTGGCGAGAGTGGATGGCTAAAACTGCACAATACAGAGCTTGATAAAGTTTTAGAAACTGGAGTTGAGTATATGTTAGAAAATGATTGGGCAACTGAATCTGATAAAGAGTTTTGTGAATCAAATGGAAAATTAGGAAACGTTAAAGCGGAGACAGTTTCAGACAAAGCAAAATCCCGCGGCAGAGACCAGCTTGGCACTATTGGCGCGGGTAATCATTTTGTTGAGGTCCAGCGCGTTGATGAGATTTTTGACGAGCAAGCTGCTCAAACACTCGGTTTGTTCAAAGACCAGATAACTATTTTGATTCATTGTGGCTCTCGCGGTTTAGGCCATCAAGTCGCAACAGATTATATACGAATTATGGATAATCATTTAGGTGAGTACGGAATTAAATTAGTCGATAGAGAGTTGGCGTGTGCGCCGTTAAATTCTGTTCAGGGCAAAAACTATTTTTCTGCAATGTCTGCAGCTGCTAATTTTGCCTGGGCTAACCGTCAATTAATTACATATGAAGTTCGTAAAGCATGGGGTAGTGTATTTGGTCGTGGGCCATCAACTGTTGGTTCTGAATTAGAGCTTGTTTACGACTTGGCGCACAATATTTGCAAGAAAGAACTTTATGATGATGTTGAGCTATTGGTTCATAGGAAAGGCGCAACCCGGGCGTTTCCTATTGGAAATAAAGAAATTCCAGAAATTTATGCAAAAACCTGTGGGCAGCCAGTATTAATTCCTGGATCAATGGGCACAGCGTCTTATGTCTTAGTTGGCACAGAACAAGCAATGAGCGAATCATTTGGTTCTAACCCGCATGGCGCAGGCAGAACTATGTCGCGCACTAAAGCAAAAAATATTATTAACGGTAAAGAGTTGCAACAAGAGTTGGGAAAAAAAGGAATCTTTATTCAGGCAGGGTCATTTTCTGGTTTAGCTGAAGAAGCGCCGCAAGCCTATAAAGATATTGAGTTAGTGGTGAATGTGGTGCATCAGGCTGGTATTGCTCAAAAAGTCGCCCGTCTAAAACCAGTTGGAGTGATGAAAGGATAGCTCAATGCAAAAATCCAAATAACAAATCTCAAATTCCAAACAAATCAAATTATGGAATCGAAGCGTCGTAAACAAAATATTTTCTGAAATTTGATGCAGATGATTCCATAATACATGTAGTAATCTATATGAAACAGGCAACATTATGTTTATTGGTAAATGGTAATAAAGTGTTGCTTGCTATGAAAAAACGCGGGTTTGGCGCGAATCGATGGAATGGCTATGGTGGTAAACCTGACGACGGCGAATCAATTGAAGACGCTGCGATTCGTGAAGTAAAAGAAGAAAGCGGCCTAACGATTGATAGGGGCGATTTGCAAAAAGTCGGTATTGCACAATTCTTTTTTGACGGAAAGCCGGATTGGGATCAAGAGGTGCATATATTTTTAGTCGAACAGTGGCAAGGTAGTTTGGCAGAGACAGATGAGATGAAACCCGAATGGTTTGATGTGAATGCTATGCCGTTGGAAGCAATGTGGGTATCAGACCAAGTATGGGTGCCGCGTATCGTGCGCGATAAAAAGAAACTTTTTGTGACTACACATTTTACTGCAGATGGTAATCAAATGATTTCCTGTAAAATGCAAGAATGGAAACAAGGAGAGATAAAGGTAAAGTAAATATACATTATGCTCGTATCCAAAAATGTGTGGATTATCTACGCTGCTTTCTCCGCAATTTTTGCCGCGCTTGTTGGAGTGTTTGGCAAAATCGGTGTTAAACATATTGATTCAACGCTTGCCACAACCATCCGCGCTGTTTTAATGGCAGTATTTTTGATTGTTGTGGCAATGGGAACGCACAAATTCGTTGCTATAAAACAACTTGATTCCAAAGCTTTGATTTTTCTGGTTTTGGCAGGCATTGCCGGAGCTTTGTCGTGGCTTGCGTATTTTTATGCTTTGCAGCGTGGACCGCTTAGCGGTGTTGCGGTTATTGACCGCATGAGCGTGGTGCTTGCTGTTGTGTTGGGGTGGACGATGTTTGGTGAAGTGCTGACATGGAAATCAGCTGCGGGGATTGTATGCATGGTTGCAGGATTGTTACTATTTATTGTGTAAGAAGCAGTAGCGTTATTTATGTCAAGCAGGCAAGCTCTTCAAAATAAACAAAAGATTTACCCCGTCAGAAATTCATAAATACAGAGAATCTGAAGAGAATAGTATGTTTTAGAAAATCTTTTATTTTTGCTCGTGCATTATTTTGTTGAATCTCATACGGGGTTTACAAAAGTCCTCTATGTACTTTTCTTGCAGGGCAACATAATTCGGTTTCGTAAAATTTTCTATGGAACATCAGAAAACAAAGTACGGGTTTACCCAGCACCACTTTTACAGCGCGAAGAGTAAAAGTGGTGCTGGATTCACACTTCTTGAAATCATGCTGGCTATGGGCATATTAGTTATTTTAGCCGGCATCAGTTTCGTATACGTTTCGTATACGGAAATCAAGAAACAAGCGAATGACAATAAACGGATAGCTGATATAACCAAACTGCACTTAGCTGTTTCTGATGTTTATTTTCGGGATTCATCCAGCTTTATGGGTAACGGGCAGACCGTATACGTATCGTTGCCCGATGCCGATGCGCACTGCTCGTCGTATACTTTACCGACTTTGCCGAATGGTTGGTCATATAACTGTTCAAGCCATGCGAATCTTCAAAAGAGCAATGGCTCTGGTTGGTTGCCGATTGATTTCTCCCCTTTCCATAATCAAGAGCAAATTCCCATAGACGCCATGAATGATACACATCACTTTTATGCGTATATTTTTTCCCAAACAACCGGGCGATGGATTCTCACCGCTGCTTTGGATTCGGAAAAATATCTGAAACAAGCCGCTTTTACAGACGGCGGCATTGACGATTCACGCTACGAGATTGGTACAGATTTGCGCCTGTGGGCATACGCGTTACATATGGTTGGGTATTGGAAAATGGATGACGCAAACTTAACAGACCTCTTAGGCATTCATAATGGCAGCGTGAATGGCGCGAGTGTTGTTCCGGGTAAAATTGGTAATGCTCTCAGCTTTGATGGGCAAAATAATTACATACAATTTGATAATTTAGCCGTAGCAACTACCTCCGGTTTATTCAACACAGTTGAGTTTTGGATGTATTGGAACGGCCAGACAGATGAAATAGTTATTGGCTGGGATGAGCCCTATGCGTTGAGTTTTGATTACGATTGTTTTGGTTTTAACGTTGGACAGGGAAATCTTTTTGGGGTTTCTTTTTCCGCGTTAGCGCATACATGGACTTATGTAGCCGTAGTTTTTTACAACGGTGTGCCGGCGGCAGAGAATTCGAAGATTTATATAAATGGTATAAAACAGAACCTGACAAGCTGTCATGGTTCTGAAACCCCGGCAAAAAACGCGACGCCAACCATGTTTGTCGCTGACTGGGGAACCGGCGGCGGAGGAAATTTTTCTGGCTTGATAGATCAGTTGAAAGTATATTCACGAGAATTGAGCGCCGAGGAAATTCTTGCATTGTACAATGCTACGAAATAGAAAACAGCTTTGGCATTCCTATTGTATTGTCACGTTTTCATGCTATACTATATGAGTCGAACGTAAAATAATTTGAAAAAATTATATGGCAACACAAGTTGTGAAAAAAGACGGTTCTATTCAGCCGTTTAACGCAGAAAAAATAAAAGCTGCTATTCGCGGCGCCTCAACTGAAGCGGGATTGGATGCGGCAGCCGCAGAAACTATAGTAATCAAAGTTTCTGAATCAGTATTGGCCGCGCTTGCGACAAAAGATCAAATTAAGAGTTCTGAAATAAAAGATCTTATTTTCGCGGAATTGCAGAAAATCAATCCTGCGATTATTGACGCGTGGAATAAATATGCAGCTGCAAAACAGGCGCAAGCATAAGAAAAATTGAAAAACAAATCAAAAAGAGAGCGTACGCTCTCTTTTTGATTGTATAGAAAATAGAAATAAGGCGGGGAGATAATTATTTATGGAACGCAGGAACATAATCGCTGTGTGCGGAATATCTTACACGGGTAAATATATGAAAAAATATCTGAAAATGCAAAGATGAAATGAGCGTTACTTGCTATTTATTTCATGTTACTTCGTAAGTGTTCTTCCAGCCGTTGTACAAACGGTTTTTGCGCTTCAAGCATTTTTTCGTGCGCTTGCTGGATGGTGAAAAACTGCGCCTTGTCTATTTCCGGATACGTCCGCATATTACCTGATTTGGGCGGCTTTCCGTTGCCCGAGGCTTTGGAAGGACGAGGCCCTCCGTCGCGAGACGCTTTGGAAGGACGAGGCCATTCAAGTTGGAATGTGTTGCTTACGATATGCGGTTCTGTTGCTTCATGATACTCAAACGCCCATGCGTAAACCGTTTTGCCTGTTTTATACGTGATTGGTCCAAGCGGGATATATGGACCATTGGGAATAAGCCCGGTTTCCTCAATGAATTCTCTGATTGCGGTTTGTAACGGGTTCTTTTCGTATTTATGCGCTCCGCCTTTGGGAATGCCCCACGCGCCAGCGTCTTTTTTAGCAAAAAACGGTCCGCCATTGCGCGCTAAAAACACTTGTAAAAACCCGCGTACGGTTCGGTACATCAAAAGTCCGTAACTGGTATTGTCTGAATTCATGTGTTGATGCGGCATACTAAGAATATGGTATACTATGAAGTATAAACCCCGCTAAATAATGCTGAAGGCAATTTAACAGGATAAACATTAATCATAACATATTCTATGCGTACGACCATACCTTTTTCAAGAAATGCAAGGAAAAAATATCATCATGATTTCCGACAAACGATTTTGTGGCGTATTTTTCGCATTATGTCCGAGTTTGTTGACGGGTTCGGATTTATTGTTGATTTTCACAATACAGTGAGCGTGTTCGGTTCTACGCGCGCTAAGGAAGGCGACAGGTGGTATGATGAGGCGCGCGAGCTTGGCCGTATGCTTGCCAAAAAAGGATTTACCATGATTACAGGGGGAGGTCCGGGCATTATGGAGGCGGCAAACCGCGGGGCAAGCGATGCGGGCGGCGAATCCGTTGGGTTGAACATCCAACTTCCGTATGAACAGCGCATCAACCCGTATGTGAAAAAAATATTGAGCTTTCATTATTTTTTCACGCGCAAAGTTATGTTGACCTATGCGGCTGAAGCATATGTGTTTTTCCCCGGCGGGTTTGGGACGCTTGATGAGTTTATGGAATTGGTAACCTTGATTCAGACGAAAAAAATTCGGCGCGTGCCGATTATCGCAGTTGGTAAAGAATATTGGCAGCAGATGTTGGATTGGTTCCAGCAGGAATTAAATCTTGAAAAACATTATATTGGTCCGCAAGATGCATCCATTTATCAACTTGTGGATTCAGCAAAGGAAGCAGTTGCGCTTATTGAAAAATCCATTACGCGACGCGAGCTGGCGCAAGAATGGGATGGAAAATAATGCCAGCACCAGTTCCGCAAAGCGGAACTGGTGCTTGGTAAACCCAGCACCAGTTTCTATAAACAAAACTGGTGCTGGGTAAAAACCGTGATATAATAATGCAAGTCTTGTTAAATAGCGCCAAAGGCAATTTAACAGGGTAAACCCTTGTAGTGAATTTTGAACTGCCTCGCGGCAATTTTCTGCCCCCATAGGGCAGATGTTCAAAATCTACTACAGGGTAAACCCAGCACCAGTTTCACTAAATGGAACTGGTGGCAGGGTAAACCCAGCACCGCTTTTGCAATGCGAAGAGCAAAAGTGGTGCTGGGTAAAGGTCGAAGATATAATGTTAATAGTATATGGCTGAGAAAAAAGAACAAAAAATCGCGGATGTCACCCATATATACGGCCAAATCAAGGTTGCTATTTTGCATATACTCAAGCCCTTGGGAGAAGGACAAACAATCCATTTCAAAGGACATACGACAGATTTCACGCAGCAAGTGGAATCAATGCAAATTGAGCACGAGCAAGTGCAAAAAGTGAAAAAAGGAGACGACATCGGGCTCAAGGTGGACAAGGATGTGCGCGTGGGGGATGAGGTGTTCTTGGTTGAAGAGTAAATCAACCGGGCGCCACGAAATGTCTATTGGAAGCTGTTTTTATGTTTGGTAAGAAAATCGTATTTTGGGAAGGCGTCGCGCTGCTCGTCGGAACGATTATCGGCGCGGGTTATTTGGTTTTGCCGTATAGTGTTTTGCAAGCCGGCGCGCTGCCGAATCTTTTTTGGCTTGTATTTTTCGGATGTTGCGTGACTATTTTACATTTGTTGTATGCGGAAATCGTGGTTGCAACTCCGGAAAATCATCGTTTGCCCGGGTATGTAGGAGCGTATTTAGGCAAAGGTCCAGAGTTAGTATCTATTGCGTCGTTTATTTTTGGCATTTTCGGTGGTTTGTTAGTGTATCTGTTGTTGGGAGGCAGATTTTTGCAACTGCTCATTGCGCCCGCGCTTCCTATTCCACAGCAACTTGCCGTGGTGGTATTTTGGTTCGCGCTGTCGGTTTTGCTTATCAGTAAACTGGGAGTTTCAAGCAAAATCAATTTGGGAATTACCACAGTAACAGTTTCGCTGTTTGCAATAGTCAGCGCAGTTTCCGTAACGCGCGGAACATTTGACAATTTTTCAATTCCCGCAGGGCATTCGTTTTTCTTTCCGTACGGTTTGGTGCTGTACGCTTTGGTCGGGTCGCTTGCCATACCCGAAATTATCAAACTGTTAAAAAAGCGAAATCAATCAGTTTCGCTCATACGTCCCATCGGAATCGTCGGAACAATCATTCCCGTGATTGTGTATGCGCTGTTTGCATTTGCGATTTTTTCCGCAAGCGGCAGTCACACAACCCAAGAAGCGATTGAGGGGTTGAGAGGAATCGTGCCGAATTGGTTGGTATGGGCAACGCTTTTTTTGGCATTTTTGGAAATCGTGACTTCGTATTTCACATTCGGGATATCAATTATTGAAACGTTCCGCAAGGATTTTTCAATGAAAAAAATATGGGCAACGCTGTTAGCGATTGCGCTTCCGATAGTGCTGTTCGGCATTGGCATTGATGATTTTGTGAAATTGATCGGCGTGCTGGGGTCGGTGCTGGTAACCATTGATTCGCTTGCGATTATTTTGGTGTATCGGGCGATTAAAAAACAAAAACCAGAATACAAGCCGCAGGTGGTTGCATTGCCGCAATGGGCGCTTATCCCGTTTGCGTTAGTGTTTTTAATTGGCGGCGTGCTCGGGTTTGTATACAGCTTGTAAAGAATATGAAGGTGAATAAAATTCGTACTTTATACAAGAATCTCACTGCGACATACGGCTGCCCAGCAACCTATTGGCCTAACTGGTGCGCGCAAAGAAAATCCGTGCATGATCGCGAGGCTATCATTATTGGCGCCATTCTTACTCAAAGAACAAGCTGGTACAATGCAGATCTTGCGATAAAGAATTTACAAGCCTATAAGCTTCTTTCTATAAAAAAGATTGCAGGACTAAAAAATCTCGAGCGATTAACTTCACTAATACGTCCAGCTGGTTTTTATACGACAAAGCCGCGGTACCTGTATGGACTTTGTTCTTTTATAATAAAGGAGTGTAGCGGAGTGAAAACATTAATGGAGAAAAATGCAGATGCTATACGGCAACAACTCTTGGAGTTGTATGGAATAGGGCAGGAAACAGCAGATACTATTTTACTGTACGGACTTGATAAACCAAGTTTTATCATAGATGAGTACACGAAAAAGTTCGTTCGGAAATATAAGCTTGCGCGTACAGTAAAGTATAATGGCTTAAAACGCGTTTTCGAAACTTGTTTGCCACGAAGTTATCAGCTATTCCAAAATTTCCACGCCTTGATTATTATTGATCAAAAAGGGGTGGAAAAGTCGAGGATGAGCAAATTATAATATTGTCCAGTAATCTTCCCGTCCAGGACGTGGAGCGGATACCTGCCCAAATTATTCCTGTAGTTTAATGCCCCGACGTTACAATCGGGGTCCCGGCCGAAGCGTCGGGAGATACCTGCCCGCCGCATAATGCCCCCATAGTTCAATGGATAGAACGTGAGTTTCCGGAACTTAAGATCAAGGTTCGATTCCTTGTAGGGGCACATAGCTTTAGTAGGCAGGGAATGCAACCCTCCGAATGCTGAAATGGAGGTTTCAATGCTTCCTAATGGCAC
>MNWK01000012.1 GCA_001872485.1 Parcubacteria group bacterium CG1_02_44_31 | reverse complement strand
GAAAACTTGTTGGATACGGCGATGCATCAGTTGATGAAGTGTATTTGAGCCATGTGCTGGAGCATTTTTCTTGGAAAGACACGCATTGGGGCATCATGATGCGTCATTCGGAGGCAAGCCGTTCGGAACGGTATCGCTTAATGTTGTTGCGCGGAAAACTGGAGGCATCAGCACGGTTTCATCTAATTTTCGCCATACATTTTTGGAGCGTATCCTTATTGTGTTACAGAGAATTTTTGAGATACTGTATGAAGCGTGCATTTCCATACGTATGCGGTTGATTCGTAAACGGTTGTACGGGTCATGGAGCGTCAAATCCGAAATTATTCGCATTATGCGGAAATTGAAAAAGTCATGAGAATTCTCATCACAGCTGAATTTTACGAGCCGTACAAATGCGGTATTACAGAAGTGACAAAACAGCTTGCCGAGCGGTGGGTTGAACATGGCCATACGGTGACAGTTGCCACGAGTTTTTTGCCGTATCGGACGTTTGAAAATTTAAACGGCGTGCATATTGAGCAATTCCACATCACGGGCAATCGCGCGTTGGGCATATCAGGAACTCAAGATGAAATCAAGCGGTATCAGGATTTTTTGTGTCGCGATTGGGACATAGTATTGCAAAACGCGGCGCAGGAGTGGACGGTTGATGCCGCATTTGATGTGTTGCCGCGCATGCGCGCAAAAAAAGTTTTGATTCCGTGCGGATATTCTGGTTTGAGGCAAAGTTTATATGCCGGGTATTATCAGGGATACATTGCGCATATGCCTTTGTTCATTCGTATGTATGAACGGCTGAAAAATTTTGCAAAAGCGATTATACATACGTTGCGCGGTTCTCGGATGCGTAAGCCCGATTACACCGCGTATTATCAGGAACTTCCGAGATTTTTGAAACAATATGATTCCCTGGTGTATATGTCTCCTTCGTACCAAGACAAACTATTCGGAGATGAACATGGTGTAGGGGACAAAGCAATGATTATTCCCAACGGCGCTGATGAACGAGAGTTTTGCGTGGTTGATGAACGCGATGCGCGCCATGAGCTCGGCATTACAACTCCGCACATAGTCATTACTGTTGCGAATCATTACATTGCCAAGGGGCATGATTTTGTTATTCGGGCATTTGAACGCATGCGCCGAACTGATACCACGCTTTTGATTATTGGCACCATTCCTTCAGTGGGGCTCAAATATATCGGGCATATGATGTTAGGGTGCTATCCGTATTGCAAGTTTTCAAGTATGGTAAATAAAAATATCCGTTTGGTTAACGGAAGCGACCGCGGACTTATCGTGTCAGCATATAAACAGGCAGATGCGTTTTTATTTGGTTCGTACATTGAATATGCGCCATTGGTGATGTACGAATCGTTCGCTTCTCACACGCCGTTTATCACGCGTAATGTGGGAAATGTGTCAGACCATGCGGAGTTTTTAAAAATCGTAAAGACCCCTGAAGAAATGGCTGCAATGGCAAACAATTTTTTGAACCACCCGCATGAACGCGCGGTGTTTGCGGATAGCGCATTTCATTTTTGGCTCAAACATCATACATGGGCGCATATTGCAAAACAATACGAGGAATTGTTTGGGGAATTATTAGATAAAGGGTAATAGGAAATAGCGGCTGGTATGGTGTAATAGGGTTATGGATATAAAGAAACCAATACAATCCTTTCGAGACCTTGATGTATATCAACGAGCGTATAACGCGATGCTCGTGGTTGCCCAAAGGGTTTTGGATAATTTACCTGCTCGAGAAAAATTCGATTTAGCTAGCCAAATAAGTCGTTCATCAAAAGCTATACCCAGACTAATTGCAGAGGGATATGCGAAGAAACATCAGAAATTTGGTTTCCAAAAATATCTTGATGACGCAATGGCTGAATCTAATGAAACTGTTGTAAGCTTAGAACAATGCCGAGATTTGTATCATGTAGATGAAGAAGTAATTGCAAAATTGGTTTCAGATTATACTATTATATCAAAGCAACTATATAAGCTTGCAGAGGCGTGGGATTCTTTCAAAAATACCCGCCGCAAAAGTCCTAAAGACCAATAACTTCTATCAATACCCGCCGTTACTTACCGTTAACTTATTACTATTCAAACTATACCCTGTAGTAGATTTTCAACAGTCGCGAAGCGACAAAATATATAGCGTCGTAGAAAGAAATAGTCATATATACTAAAGGTTAACAATGCAACAAGGATAAACATTTATTAAGTTGAAAATTCACTACGGGGTATACTCGCAGCTACAAACTATAACCTTATGACTTAACATAACTATGCCCAAAGTAAGCATTATTCTTCCGACATACAACGGGAGTAAATGGATTGAAACTGCGATTAAAAGCGTTTTTGAGCAGATATTCTTGGATTGGGAGTTAATTGTTATTGACGATTGGTCAACGGACGGAGTTGACCGCATTGTTTTGGAATATGCTCAACGCGATTCCAGAATTGTGTATGTGAAAAATGAGCGCAATCTTGGAATTCAAAAAACATTAAATAGGGGATTGAACATGGCAAAAGGGGAATATATTGCGCGTATTGACGATGACGACGAATGGTCGGACCCGCGAAAACTGGAAGAGCAAATTGCATTTCTTGATACACATCCTGATTATGTTCTTGTTGGGACAGGGGCTATTGTGATTGATGAAAGCGGAAAAGAATTATTCAGATTTTTGAATACTGAAACTGATGAAGGAATCCGCAATAGCATATTGGGTAAAAATTGTTTTACCCATTGCAGTGTTATGTTTCGTAAGGATGCGGCATTGCGGGTTGGGGGATATAGTGAAGAACGTAACGCATTGCATGTTGAAGATTATGATTTATGGTTAAAACTCGGAGGCGTTGGGAAAATGGCGAATCTGCAAACATACAGTATTATGTGGCGAATGCGTTCGGGCGCAATCAGCTCAAAAAACAGAATGATGCAATTTACAAACGGCATAAAGCTTGTCGTGAAATTTCGTCGTCAATACCC
Source organism: Parcubacteria group bacterium CG1_02_44_31 (assembly GCA_001872485.1). Taxonomy (GTDB): domain Bacteria; phylum Patescibacteriota; class Minisyncoccia; order UBA6257; family Brennerbacteraceae; genus UBA1567. Next base: position 7,369 of record MNWK01000012.1, on the reverse strand, counting down.
GGGATTTTTGAAAGGTTTTTTCAGAAGCTGGATACGTTTGTTTGCGTACGGAGTATTTCGATTTATTCCGATACTCAAATTGAAATATTTTTTATTCAAAATCGGCAAGGAGCGTTAAGGCTTCATTTTTCTCGTATCATACGGTATACTGATTTATTCTTTGCCGAAGTAGCCCCGACGTTGTAGAGTCGGGGCCCCGACAGCCAAATGGTCGTCGGGATTCAGTGGCAGAAGCGCCCCGCACTTTTTCTGCCGAGGTAGTTCAGTGGTAGAACGCAAACTTGGTAAGTTTGAAGTCGTGGGTCCGATTCCCTCCCTCGGCTCTAAGGATAAGAAAGTGCGGGAAGGTCGTGGGTTCGTCGAGTCATTCCCCAGTCATTCGACTGGGTCGGGTCGAATGACTCGAGACTCGACGCCCCGTCGGATGGCGGGGCGATTCCCTCCCTCGGCTCTGAAAAATTAAAAAATATACAATGCCAAAATCAAAATATTCCGAAAATCAAATCAGGTTTCAATGCACCAAGTGCAAACGCATTACGCATTACTCGCGGAAAAACAAAAAGACCGTTGAAAAAAAGATTGAACTGTCCAAGTATTGCAAGTTCTGCCGCGCGCATACGCCTCATAAAGAAGCGAAAAAACGGTAAGGCGATTCGGTTTGGATATGACAAATACGAAACCGTGCGCCCTGATTTTGCACGGATGGGGACGTGAAGCTGGGCGTCAACAAACTGCGTTGATTGCATATTTAAGCAGCAGGGGATACGGGGTATGTGTGCCTCAGTTTTGCAATACTGATAGATTTTCTATTGAAGAGGTACGGCACGCAGTGATTCAGTCGCTTCATGAACGCGTTCCTGGAATTATTGTTGGTATTTCTTTGGGCGGGCTCATTTTACCCCCTCTCGCAACGTTGTTCCCACAGTCAAAACTCATTTTTCTTGCCACTGGTCCGAGATTGGCTTTTCAAAATTGGGTTTTGCGAAAAGCGCTGCCGTTTTTCGGAACAGCAACGGGTTCTTCAGTATTTTCTTTGTTGCGCAAGGTTCCGTTCGATCTTTTTTTATCCGTGTATATGTTTTTTGGGACACGACTGGTAAGTATAGAGCGTTCTCCGGACGATTTGCTCCATGATATGGCAGAGAATGTGAAAGTACTTAAAGATATTACCCCACAATTCCAACGGGACATTGTGCGGTTTGTAACTTCTGTAGATAATGCCGATTCATTGAGAAAACTTCCGAATAAAACGCTGATTATCTCGGGAAGCCACGATCCGCTTATGCCGCTTGCGCTCGGGCAAGAACTGCACAGATTGATTCCCGACAGTAAACTTTGTATTACGCAAACGCGAGATCATGCGACGGTGTTTCTGGAATCGGTATATCCGCATGTTGACGCGTTTTTAAAAGATTAGTTTTGCGTTTCGCGTTCAACTCCTTTATAATAAACAATATCCTTCAGGATGTATCTGTCATCTGGCGGATAGCGATAGAATAAGGTTTCTTGTCTGAATTGTTGTTTTATGGGGTTTTGGTGTAGTGGTAACACAGCGCTCTCCAATCCCGCACATTATATTGATTATGGGGTCATAGTTCAATGGCAGAACTTCGGTCTCCAAAACCGATGATCGAGGTCCGACTCCTCGTGACCCCGCCCAGAACCTGATCAAAGATCGGTTCTAGGCTGGCTTCGGCAGGCGCAGCCCGCAAATAAATTACGGAGGTGAACACGTTATGCGTATGAAATCATCGCTGGAAAATTTCGTTTCTGGTTTGAAGCAACAAGGCGTGGCGCGTTCGCCATATGTGCGCGATGCTCTTTTGCACATTGACAGAAAAGATTTCGTGTTGTCCGAGTATCAGGACGAGGCGCATGCAAATTATCCATTGCCTATTGGACATGGGCAAACTATCTCACAGCCGTATACGGTTGCGTTTATGCTTGATGCGCTTGATCCAAAACCCGGAGAAAAGATTTTGGACATTGGAAGCGGCTCTGGTTGGACAACAGCATTATTGGCGCATATCGTAAGCACAGAAGCACGTCAACAAACAGATCGTCAAGAGCAACATGGTATGGTGTTTGCTGTTGAGTTGATCCCCGAGCTATACGAGCAGGGAAAAACGAATTGCGAAAAATATCATTTTGTTTCTCGAAATATTGCGACATTTTTCTGTCAAGACGGAAATCTGGGTTTACCGTCATACGCGCCGTTTGACAAAATACTTTGCAGCGCGTCGCTTCACGCATCAGATGTGCCGCAGGAATGGAAAACGCAGCTTCGCGTTGGCGGAAAGATTGTAACTTCGATTCAAAACAGCGTCTGGATGTTTGATAAAATACAAAACAACCAATGGACGAGAACGGAATATCCCGGATTTGTGTTCGTGCCATTGATTAGCAGATAGATAACATTACCATTGTTGTTAGATTTAGCTCTAATACACATGAATTTAGCCTCCGCTTGGGAACATATACGCTTCTTCAGGAATCGGTTTGCAATGAGCAATTCCCGGTTCTTGTTTTACATGTTGCTTGGTATTTTTGCCGTTACGATCGTTCCGTTCATTGTTTTGAGTTTTTATAATCATCCGTCGGCGGACGATTTTTGCTATACGAATCAAGTTTCGCGTCTTGGTTTTTGGGGAACCCAGTCCGATCTGTATATGCATTGGTCGGGGCGATATGTTTCGAATTTCTTGCTGTCGGGCATCAGTTATATATCGATTCATTGGATGAACCTTGCGACGATCGTGCAGATATCCCCTCTGTTGATTTTTGCGATGCTCATCGGATCTTTTTTTTACTTTATCCATGCGCTGGCGGGAAAATCATTGGGATTAACGGAGAAATCGGTTTTGGTCTTGGCGATATTCGTGTCGTATATCGCGAATTGTCCGTCGCCCCCAGAGGGAATCTATTGGCTAACCGGAACGGTTACATACCAGGTCGGGGGATGTTTGCTGCTGTTGTTTTTGGGATCAATCGCAAAATATGTCCGAGCCATGAGCAGGCGTGAAAGATTATGGCTCGCTTTATTGTTACTGGTGCTTACCGTGGTTGCTGCCGGAGTCAACGAAATTTTGATGAGCGTATTGGCAATGATATTCGTTTGCGCTTCGGTGTATGTGTTTCGTTCTTCCGGTGCGAAACATAGAAGTTTTTTTGTCTGTCTTGCAATAGCCGCAGCCGTTTCTTTCTTTATTGCAATCACAGCGCCCGGGAACTGGGTTCGCGCTAATTCGTTTCAACATTATGGATTGTTACGCACTGTTTTTATGGCGTTTTATTCGGCCGCCATTGCCATGGCGAAGTGGCTTAACGCACCGTTGCTTTTTTCGTCAATTTTCGTATTGCCCGTGGGCATGTGTATTATCCGCGGAATGAATATACGCAAACACTATCACCCGATTCTAATTTTTTCTTTGGTGTTTTTGGTAATAAGTATTTGTTTTGTTCCATCGCTATGGGCTACGGGTACTAATCCGCCGCTGCGGGCGCAAAATTTTATCTATTTACTGTTCGTTATTTCGTGGTTTGTCTTTGTCGTACTGTTCGTGGACTACGGAGCGCATACATACAACTTGGATGCGGGCCATATTGTTCAGTTTCGTTCCATGAAGAGCGTGTCGTTGATGTTGAGTATCGTTTTTCTTTTCGCGCTATGCGGAAGCAGAAATGTGCAAACTGCGTGGAAGGATTGGGTCAACGGCTCGGCGCGCGCATATAACCAAGAACTCATGGAACGTTCTTTTGTAATACAAGAATCGAAAGCGCGCGGCGTTGAGGATGTGCGCGTTCCGCAGCTGACGTATATCCCGTATACGATATTTTTCAGCGATATTCAAAACAATGCGGCGGATTGGCAGAATGTATGTTATGCAGAATATGCTAAAATTCATAGCATATACACCGAATAGATAGTATGGATATAACTTCAACCCGGGAACAATTAAAACTCATAGGTGTGCGATTGCAAAAATGGCAGGAGTGGCTTGCTGTGGATGTAAAAAAAGCGCGCATCAAAGAATTGGAAACAGAAATGCTTGTCCCGGGTTTTTGGTCACACAGGGACGAAGCCGAGAAATTGACTAAAGAACTTGGGCAGATTCAAGATACGCTTGCCGAATTTGAATCGTTTCAAAAACGATTTGATAGTATTGCGACGCGCCTCGAGGTGATTGATAAGCAAAACAAAGAAGATGAAGCGCTTCCGGAGTTGCAGAAGTTATGCGCGCAATTAGGGCGAGAGCTAGACGCGCATGAGCTTGAAATATTTCTCAACGGTCCGTACGACAGCCGCGATGCCACGATTGCGGTGTATGCCGGAGCAGGAGGGGACGATGCGGAAGATTGGGCGCGAATGCTGTGGGATATGTATCAAGGATTATGCGCCATACGCGGATGGAAATTTGAATCGTGGGATGAGCATCGCAACGAACAAAACGGCATCAAAAGCGCGGTTGCGCATTTGTCCGGAACATATGTATACGGCTATATGAAAAATGAAAATGGCGTGCATCGGCTGGTTCGCATTTCTCCGTTTGACGCGGATAAGCAGCGCCATACCTCTTTTGCTATGGTGGAAATATTGCCCGATATTGAGCCAACGGAATATGTCCTCAAAGACGAAGATATAAAAATGGAAGCATTTCGGTCTTCAGGCGCGGGCGGGCAAAATGTGAATAAAGTTGAAACAGCGGTTCGCTTGGTTCATAAACCAACCGGCGTTGTGGTAACATGCCAATCCGAGCGGTCGCAGGAACGAAACCGCCAAAAAGCAATGGCGTTGTTGCGCGCTAAACTGCATCAGCGCAGTAAAGAGTCAGCTGGAGCTGAAAAGGCCGCAATCAAGGGAGAAAAAAAGCAAATTGCATGGTCAAATCAAATCAGGTCGTATGTTCTGCACCCGTATCAATTGGTCAAAGACCATCGCACTGGCATTGAAACATCGCATATTGACAAGGTTTTGCAAGGCGACCTTGCTTTGTTCATTGAAGCAGAGCTGAAAACAAGCTATAATGGGAGTAATCGCGAATAATGCGAATAGCGGGGATAAATAATGCGAATAGGATGGGCGGCAACATTATTTCCCTAGAAATCAGCTATAAGATTAATGGGAGTAATCGCGAATAATGCGAATAGAATGGATAGTAACATTATTTTCCCTGAACTAAGCTACAAAATCATAGGAGCAGCGTTCACTGTTTTTAACGAACTTGGGTGGGGGTTTTCGGAAAAACATTATCAACGCGTTTTATCTAAAGAATTTGATCGTTTGAACGTCGCATATAAAGAGGAGGTTTTTATCCCGTTTACGTATAAGTCCTCTCGAGCTATTAACTATTTTGCTGATTTTGTGGTGGAAGATAAAATCTTGCTGGAATTAAAAGTTGTGAATAAATTGGGATATACGCATGTAAGGCAAGTATTGGATTATTTAAAAACAGCTCATATCAAATTAGGGATACTTTTGTATTTTACATCCGATGGAGTAAAATACCGTCGCGTGTTAAACTCTAGTATATAAGCTACATTCGCATTATTATTAAAAGATTCGTATTATTAGCGATTACTCCACTAAACCATATTCGCATTATTATTAAGGGATTCGCGTTATTAGTGATTACTCAATGAAGATTATTTCATTTGAAAACATTTCAAAAGTGTACAACTCCCATTCGGTTGCGTTGGACAGCGTGAGCTTTGACATTACAAAAGGCGAGTTTGTGTCTTTGGCAGGCAAATCTGGAGCAGGCAAGTCTACGGTTCTCAAGCTTTTGATTGCCGAAGAACGGCCGACCAAGGGGCGGGTCTTGTTTGATAATCAAGATGTGCATAAACTTCCGCAACGGGAGTTGCCGCATCTGCGCAGAAAAATCGGTATGGTGTTTCAAGATTATAAATTGCTTACTGACCGCAATGCGTTTGAAAATGTGGCGTATGCCATGGAAGTTGCCGGCATCCCTGACGAGTATGTGAAGCGCGACGTGCCGCAGGTATTGGAATTAGTCGGGTTAAGTCCAAAGGCGAACAATTTTCCGCACGAGCTTTCCGGCGGAGAAAAACAGCGCGTGGCAATCGCGCGCGCGCTTGCGCAACGTCCGGAAGTGATTGTAGCTGATGAACCAACTGGCAATCTTGACCCTATCAACACCATGGAAATCATAAAACTGTTGGTCAAAATCAATGAGTTGGGGACGACCGTACTGCTTGCGACACATAACAAAGAAGTTGTGGATTCGCTTGAGCGGCGCGTGGTTATTTTGGACGAAGGAAAATTAATTCGCGACGAGGAAAAAGGAAAATATATCATCACATAGTGATGGTACACGATACATTCATATGTTTACAGCACTCAAACGCATTTTCGTATCCGGATTTCAAAACTTCCGCAGGAACCTGTGGATTTCGTTAGCGGTGGTTGGTGTGACAGCGGTCACCTTGTTTGTTTTTTCCAATTTGTTGTTGTTCAGTTTTTTTACACGCGAAGTCATTGCTGTGATTCAAAATAAAATTGACTTAAGCGTATATTTCAACACACAAATTGCGGAGGAAGAAATTTTGAAAGCGCGCGACGTGCTGCGTCAGCTTCCAGAGGTGAAAGACGTGACGTATGTGTCTCGCGATGAGGCTTTGCAAAAGTTTCGCGAGCGTCATCTGGGAAACGAAGTGGTGATAAACGCCCTGGAGGAACTGGGCGGCAATCCTTTGCAGGCGTCGTTGAATATCAAGGCGCAAACCAGTGAATCGTACCAAACCATCGTGACATTTATTGAACAAGCGCCGTTCAAAAACGCGATTGCCAAAATCAATTTTATGGAAAATAAGCTCGTGATTGAACGCTTGAACAAAATTATTACGGGCGTGCAAAGAGCTGGACTAGTGGCGGTGGTTGTATTCGTGGGGCTTGCGGTGCTGGTGTCGTTTAATTCTGTGCGTATGGCGATTTATTCATTCCGAGAAGAGATTAATGTGATGAAGCTTGTGGGAGCGTCGCGGTGGTTTATCCGCGGGCCGTTCGTGGTTATGGGGCTGGGGACTGTTGTGCTTGCATCTGCTGTTGTAATGTTGATACTTTGGGTTGGGGTGCTCGTGGTTTCGCCGCGCATTTCAGGATTTATTCCCGAGATAAACATGCTGGAGTTTTTTAAACATAACGCGTTCAAGATTTTTGTGTTCCAAACATTAGCAGGCGCTGTTATTGCCGCGTTTTCTGCCTATATTGCCATGGGACGGTATTTGAAAGAAAAGTAAGTTTGTGAACAAAACCGCCTTGTGGCGCCTGACGTTCCAGGGCAGTTTTTGCCCCGTAGTGATTTTTTGACCTGCGTTGGAAACGCAGATTGCGGAGCTTGTTAAAAAT
>MNWK01000037.1 GCA_001872485.1 Parcubacteria group bacterium CG1_02_44_31 | reverse complement strand
TAGAGTCAGCGCGAAAAAAAACACAGTCGTTGTAAAAAATGGATATGCCAACTTGCCTACGCAGACAGGCTTGCCTGCGCATGCAGGAATGATATGGCTTGCTAGCGCGTTGGGCATACTTGCGTTGTTTGTAAACGCCGTGGTTATTCCTATGCGCGCATCGCGCGGCGTGGTTGATGCCGCGCGCGCGCTAACACCTAATCTGCCTACGCAGGCAGGCAGTCAAGATTACTCCGCGATTTTGCAAAGAGCCCAACAAGCATATCTTGGCGCGCGAACATGGGATACGTTTTTGAACAGGGAAGTTGACATTGCGTTTGCGCGTAGGCTTAGGAATTTTTCAACAAGTGATATGTCGCTCTCAAGCCAGCAGCCGTATCAGGAATTGACAAAGACAATTGTGGATAATTTGCGTGTTGACGCTGTTTCTCACCCATTGGATTATGAGGCGCAGGTGGAGATGGGAGGGTTGTTGTTTGAAATTGAAGCGCGCGCAGGCCTGCCTGCGCAGGCAGGAGTTGCGTATGCGGATATGACAGCGTATCAGGCATTTGAAAAGGCGGTTGCCATTGCGCCGCGGCGCGAAGATGCGTATCAATATATGTTTTTATGGTCAATGCAACAAGGAGACAGGGATGGAGCGAAAAAGAACGCGGATATATTGCTTGAATTAAACCCAAATATCGGCCCGTTCTGGTTTTATCAGGCTGCATATCAGGCGCAATGGGGGACAGTTGCGTTGATGCATGAATATCTGGCGCAGTCTGCGCAAAAAGGCTACGATGTCAGGCAACATCCGGGTGATTGGGAAATGCTTGCATCAAGTCTGTATGTTTCCGGGAAGTATCAGGCGGCCATGGAAGAGTTTTTGGGGCTTGCGCGATTGGATGGAGCGCCGTGGAATTTTACTTTGCGCAATTATGTCAGGTTATTGGAGCTTTATGCGAAAACAGGAATGCGTGCGCCTGCGCATCAGGCGGTCATTGATTTGCTTTCGCGCATGCCTTCAGAGCGCGTGCAGGAAATCACGCAATATTTAAAAGACAATCATTTGTATTATTGAGAAACACGGATTTATGCTGATATAGCTGATTTATGCTGATTATATAAACGCTCAAAAACCTTAAATTCATTTCATAGATTGTGTAATATATGCAGGGTTTTTTGTTTTTATGCGGAGCATTGGGTTTGGGGCTTTGTGTAATTGATTTTTTTGATTCAGAAAAACGAATTGTATGGTATGCGCGGTTTTGGGGTGCGTGGACTATTGGCATTGTATGTTTGGGTTTTATTCAGCTTGTGTGCGCGGTTGCGACGCGCAGTTTGTTCAGCGCGATTCTTGCAGGAATCGGCGTGGGAATTTTAGCAAGTGCGTATAAAATTTTTCAATGGTTTCGTGCAAAAAGACTGTTTGTGTTTGCGCGTATGGTTTCAATACGCAAAATTCCATGGATGGAATATGTATTCGTGCTTGCGGTGATTGTAATATTTTTCATAAGCGCGCTGCAGGCAATGCTTTTTGACCAAAACGGTTTTCCATACGGCATACTCAAAGGATGGGGAGACGGCGCGTATCATTTGGATATTATTCAGCATTTTGCTGTCAGTGAGCCGTTTAACCTGACCCAGCCCATTGCGGCAAACCTGCAATTAACCTATCCTTTTTTTGTTGATTTTGTAAGTGCGATTTTGTTTCATGCAGGCCTGCCATTGGCATTCGCATGGCATATTCCGATTCTGATATTCGGTATAAGTATGCTATGTGTTTTGTATGCATTGGGCAAGCGTATGTTCAAGGAAAAATTCTTTGCATGGGCGTTAGTATGTATAACGTTGTTTGGGGGTGGATTGGGATTTGTATGGTTTGCAAGGCAGGTGCGGCTTGACGCTGGCCGCGTTGGCCTGCCTGCGCAGGCAGGCATAGTGCAATCGCTTGTGCAAAATATCAGCCATCCGAAATACGAATATACGCATTTGGATATTCGCACAGGCGGGAAATTGGACGCAAAAGCCATTGATGCCAATATTGTATGGATTACGCCGCTTATTTCTTTTTTCTCGCACCAGCGGTCGTTTGCGCTTGGCGCCGCTTTGGGGCTGTTAATGCTTTTAGGTTTGTGGGAGTATCGCTGTTCTCGGTTTGGACTGCGATGGCTCATCTTGTTAGGATTATTGCCCTTGATACATACTCATACGTTTATTGCGCTTGGTATATTTGCGTTTGTGTGGATTATGTATGCTGGTTCATTTAACGATGCTGCATATCGCAAAAGTGTGTTGTTAGCAGTTTTGCTTGCGTTTGTCATTGCATTGCCTCAGATTATTTTTTTGTATCATGGGTTGTTTATCCAGCACCAGTTTTATGAATATGAAACCAGTGTTGGATTTACCAATATATCAAGACAGGGATTTTTTACGCCATGGTTTGGGTGGATGGCGTGCACTCATAATACATCGTGGTTGATATGCGACCCAAACACGGCTGGAACTGATTCCAATGTTGTTTGGTTTTGGTTGAAAAATTTCGGGTTCGTGTTTGTGGGATGGGTGATAGCTTTAGGATATTGCATAATGCGCGTTATCAAGAAAAAACCCATTGATTTTGGAATTCGCGTTTTGTGTATAACGAGTTTTGTGTTGTTTGCGCTTGCGAATCTTGTCAAATTTCAGCCATGGGAATTTGACAACAACAAAATCCTGTTTTGGTGGTGGGTATGCGCCATAATGCTTAGTTTGTATACTTTGAAAGCATTATGGCAATTTCAAATTTTCCGTCCCAGGCGGGTCAGCCTATGGCTGACAAATTTCAAATTCCAAATTAATCCAAGGCGTAAATCCACAATCCTCAATTTTATACTTATCATATTCGTTTTTTTTGCTTCGTGTTCTGGGATAATAGATGTGTGGGGTCGGGTTCAATCAGGATTGCGGCTTGATAAAAATACCAGAAATTTCGGATATTACGGCTTGGATGAAATTGCGGTCGCAAATTGGATTTCCAACAATACCAACCCAAATGATGTGTTTGTTACGCACAGCCAAGCAACCCAGTTTATTCCCATGCTTTCAGGCCGCGCAATTTATTTGGGGTTTCCCGGGTGGTTGTGGACACAAGGGCATGCTAAGGTAATTTTTAATCGCCAGCAAGCTATTCGTAATTTTGTTCTGACAGGAAATTCGGAACAGTTGTGCGCTGACGGCGTTTCGTATATTTTAGACGATTCGCAATTCAAAAAAGATTATGGCGTTATGTCCGGTGCGGGCGCGCAACTTGCGTATGTGTATCAAGGCAGCAGTGGAGAGTATCGGATTTATAAATTACAATGCAATAGTAAATAATTATACGTAATGTTGAAGCGGTTTTTGAAAAGTGAATATATTTTGATTGCGGTGTTGCTCGCGCTTGGTTTGGCAACGCGGTTGTTTATGCTTTCTCACCCAAACCAGGTAGTGTTTGACGAAGTGCATTTTGGCAAATTCGTAAACGCGTATTTTACTGGCGCGTATTATTTTGATATTCATCCTCCATTGGGAAAGTTATTGCTCGCGTTAGGCGCGCGTATGGGCGGGTATGGCGCGTATGTTGCAGCTCATGGCGCGTTTGCGTTTGAAACCATCGGACAAGTATATGCCGCACGCCTGCCCGCGCAGACAGGCGTGCCGTATGTATGGTTTCGATTATTTCCAGCGCTGGCAGGCGGATTGTTGCCATTGGTTGCGTATTGGCTGATGCGTGAATTGAACCTGAAGAAATGGATTGCCGCTGGCGTCGGATTGTCGCTTGTGTTTGAAAACGCGCTCGTGGTCCAATCGCGGTTCGCGTTGCTGGATTCGTTTTTGCTTGTATTTGGGTTTGCCGGGCTTGCGCTGTTTTTTGCGTGCCGCAAACGAGAGTACGCATGGCAATGGTTTATCGCAAGCGCTGCATGCCTTGCATTAAGTTTTTCAATTAAATGGACCGGGCTTGCATTTTTTGGTTTGGCAGGAGTCGTGTGGTTGTTTGATGCGATTCGAAGCCGCAAACAAAAAGGGTTGGCAATGCGTATTGTGCGCGGCGTTGTGTGTTTTGTATTGGTTTCATTCGCGGTGTACGCAATTCCGTTTGCGATTCATTTTACCTTGCTTCCACGCGCGGGGTCGGGCGATGCGTACATGGCAGCAAATTTCCAAAGCGTGAACATCGCGCAAAAGTTTTTCCATTTGAATGGGAAAATGTTCTTTTACAACGAAACATTGAAAGCGGAACACCCGTACGGAAGCCCTGCGTGGACATGGCCGTTGATGGTGCGCCCGGTGTATTATTGGGTCCAAAATCAGGGCAATGCCGTGGCGGAACGCATATACCTTTTGGGCAATCCTATGGTTTGGTACGCGGGATTTGTCGGATTGATAGGAGGCATATTCGCGCTGTGGCGAAAATGTATGAATTCGGAAAAGAAGTTCGCATATGCTGTTTTGTTTGGGGGATATGCTATGAATTTCGTGCCGTTTATTTCCGTAAGCCGCGTTCTGTTTTTGTATCACTATTTGGCCGCCATGATTTTTTCCGTTATGCTGTTTGTGATGGGGTTGGATGAGATATGTGTTTCGCGATTGTCGCGCGTGCTGGTTCCGATTGTGTTTATCATTTTTGTTGTCGCTGGATTTGCGTTTTTTGCGCCGCTTTCATACGGCTTGCCGATGTCCAACGGCGCGTATTATTTACGCACTTGGCTGGGAAGCTGGATATAAAATAGCTGTGTGTTATACTCTATGTATGTATAACTGGTCTGTCGATACGACTCGTTTAAAGAAGAATCCTCAAAAATACGCGATATTCAAACTTGAACAGGCAGTAAATTTCGGTTTGAATGGTAAAAAACTTTCTGCCAAACTTTTGAAACAACACTGGAATAATCTTCGCCTTGATCCGTTTAGGAAAAACTATTTAGCCAGACTCTTATGGCCAAAACAATTCTGACCATCCATCAAGATCGATTCTTGAAACTATTTTCTGATTCATCGCTATCAAAAACGTTTTATTTTACAGGCGGTACTGCGCTTGCTCATTTTTATCTGCGCCACCGATATTCAGAAGATCTGGACTTTTTCTGCGAAAAAGAATTTCATGCACAAACCATTTCAGTTTTTCTAAAATCAACTCAGAAAAAACTTCGGTTTTTGTCTGTTGATTTTCAAAAAACTTTTAACCGCAACTTATACCACATCAAATTCCCAAAAGGAGTTTTGAAAGTTGAGTTCACGTATTTCCCATTTTCTCAAATTCAGAAACCAAAAGCACAGAGCGGAATTCTTGTTGACAGCCTTGTTGATATTGCAGCAAATAAGCTTTTCACCATTAATCAAAATCCGCGTGGCAGAGATTACTATGATTTATACTATATTTTCCAAAAAAAACATTTTCGTTTTGAGCAATTGCGGCAGCTCGCGAAAATTAAATTCGACTGGCATATTGACCCCTTGCAATTAGGGAGTCAGCTCAACCGAGTCGAAGAATTTCTGGACGACCCGATTTTAACACAGCGAATCCCCAACAGAAAAATCTCCGCATTTTTTCATGCGCAAGCGCAGATGCTCAAATCACAAATTCTTAAAGCATAGCGCTTACCACGCCCAGTAAGGTTACGCATAACTACTATAGAAACGCAACCAGCCTCGATGTTTTGCCCAACTGTTTGTTCTTTACCATCAACGAAATAATTGCCTGGTATTTTCACAATAGTAGTCGGAGTCCTTATCGCCATTGACCCAGCGCCACTTCTGCCGTAGCAAAAGTGGTGCTGGGTTGACTTTTGATTGCTTTCGCGTATACTACCAAGAGAAATCTGCTACAATTGAAATCATGAAATGGTTCCAGCTTTTTCTTGAAAAGCTGTGTTCTTTTCTCGCGTTTCGTTTGAGCAGATTGATCTTTGACAATAAAAGATGGAAAGATGGTGAGAGAGTAAACCCCGTAGTAGATTTTTGACAATCCCGCGAAGCGGGAGTTGGGATAAAGAAAATCATTTTCTGCGTCCTTCTGCTTGATATCTGCGATGTTCCGCGGTTGATAGCTGAAAGCAGTTGAAAACTCACTACAGGGTAAATAAATAATAAATCCAGTTTTTTCCGGTTGTCCTTAATTGATGTCCGTAAAAATTCGGACAATTTCTGAGGATTTGATCCTGGTCCAGGATGAACGCTGGCGGTGTGGATTAGGCATGCAAGTCGATCGCTCAGTGCTTCGCACCGAGCGCGCGGAAGGACGCGGAACGAACGCGGACTGACGCGGAATTAATTTTCCGCGAGGTCGGCGTTAAGTCCGCATAATTCGGCGCTCTCAATGCGGGGCATTGAGAGAGGCGAACGAGTTAGTAACACCTTGGTAACCTGCCCTGAAGATGGACATAGCTCGCCGAAAGGCGGGGTAATTTCCAATAGCGCCAGTGCTTCGCACTGACATGCGGATTAATGCTGATACTCCGACTATCGTTGGAGCCGCTGATAAATGCTGATAAGAAATTATCCGCATAAATCAGTTTAAATCGGCATAAATCAGCGTGCCAATGCGCAGCATTGGTTAAAGATGCAAATCGCTTTAGGATGGGCCTAGGTCTGATCAGCTAGTTGGTAAGGTAATGGCTTACCAAGGCTATGACCAGTAGGGGGGCTGAGAGGCTGTTCCCCAACGACGAGACTGAGATACGGCTCGTACACCTACGGGTGGCAGCAGTCGAGAATATTCCGCAATGGGCGAAAGCCTGACGGAGCGACACCGCGTAAAGGAAGAAGTGCTTAGGCATGTAAACTTTTTTTGACCTTGATAAAGTCTAATGCACCTCACTGCGTTCGGTGCGAACTCAAGCGAAAATCTAAAAACTAAAAGCGAAAAACAACAGCTAAAAACTTAAAACTAACCAAAACCTTAGTTTTTAACTTTTAGTTGTTACTTTAAGTTTTACGATTTAAGCTTTAAGTTTGAGCAAGCGCCGAGCATAGCGAGGTGCGTTAGATTGATAGTAAAGGTAGAATAAGAAGCGGCAAACCTCGTGCCAGCAGCAGCGGTAATACGAGGGCTTCAAGCGTTATCCGGATTTATTGGGCGTAAAGCGCGCGAAGGTGGTCCGCCCCGCAAGGGGTGGCCCCGCCCCAATTTTGCTTTTGAGTTTTATGGCGGCGCATGGGCGAATAGCCCAGCCCTATTCGGGTCAAGCTGCTGCATAATGAATTATACATAATATGACGCGACATAGCGTATGTATTATGGTTCTCGACGGCAAAATTGGAGCGGGGACTTAAGTCCACTGTTTAATTCCGAGGCTCAACCTCGGAGCTGCAGTGGAAACTGGCGGACTAGAGATAGGGAGAGGTTGAATGGAACTCACGGTGTAGGGGTGATATCCGTTGATATCGTGGGGAACACCAAAAGCGAAGGCAGTCAACTAGCCCTGTTCTGACACTGTTGCACGAAAGCGTGGGCATAAAAAAGGGTTAGATATCCTTGTATTCCACGCCCTAAACGATGTCGATTAGTCATTGGAAGCATCGACCCTTTCAGTGGCGTAGCTTACGCGTTAAATCGACCGCCTGGGAAGTACGGCCGCAAGGCTAAAACTCAAAGGAATAGACGGGGACTCGCACAAGCGGTGGATCATGACGTTTAATTCGATGACAAACGAGGAACCTCACCAGGGCTTGAAATTGTAGCCGTATGCTTTGTCTGAAAGGACGGAGTTTCCCGCAAGGGAGGGCTATAACAGGTGTTGCATGGTTGTCGTCAGCTCGTGCCGTGAGGCGTTCCCTTCAGTGGGGTAACGAGCGCAACCCTTGTCCTGCGTTACAAGTGTCGCAGGAGACAGTCCCGTGAAACGGGAAGGAAGTGAGGATGACGCCAAATCAGCATGACCCTTTGATGCCCTGGGCAACACTCATGATACAATGGCCGAGACAATGCGTTGCCAAGCCGCGAGGCGGAGCTAATCGCATCAAACTCGGTCTCAGTTCAGATTGCAGTCTGCAACTCGACTGCATGAAGCCGGAATCGCTAGTAAACGCGTATCAGCTATGGCGCGTTGAATACGTTCTCGAGTCCTGTACTCACCTTAATAAATGCGCTTGGCAGCTTTTAGAACTAAGCGGTTGAAATCCGCTCTCCCGATTGTCGTCGGGACGTAGTTGAAGAATAGGTCTCACTCCGTAAGGAAAGACCGAAGGATTCTGAAGCAAATCATAGCCCATTCACTTAATAAGGAGTTAATCGATCTACGATTTGGGCGGTGAGGTAGAGAAGATTAATCGCCGAAACTCCGAATGGGATGTGAGGAAAAGTTCTCAAAGTGACCCAAGGATATCCTATATTTTTGAGCAGAGAATAATGGTAAAATATAGGAAGTCAGCTGAATCATAGTAATCACTCCACTTCGTTTCGTTAAGACACGAAACAAATCCGTTTTCTTCTGTATAAATCAGCGTGTGTAAGCGAGCGGAGCGAGTGATGAAGGATTCTACCTACTCTAATGCTTACTGCAGATTATATTGTGGGGTTAACAGATGGGGAGGGCAGTTTTTCTGTTTATCTCCATCCGCCGCACAAGAAAAGATTTCGTTATACTCCTTATTATCGAGTTGAGTGGCATTATTACATTAAGCTTAAAGACGATGATGTATCTCTATTGATGAAAGTGCGGAAGTTCTTCAAATGTGGCAATGTGTACTTTCAGAAAGAAGAGAGAGTAAATCATAAAAATTGCTACCGATTTGAAGTCAGTAGTTATAAAGATGTGACAAATGTAATTATTCCATTCTTTGGAAAACATCAGCTCCAATGTCCGAGTAGAAGAAACGACTTCAGGATCCTCTGTAGGATTCACGAGATTGTTTCAAATAAAAGAGGACGTCACTTAACTGATGTTAATGTAGAAAGTATAAAGAAATTAAAAGTGCAGATGCATGTTTGAAAGGGGCTCCGCTGTATGCGGGAAATCTGCTTGTACAGTGGGGATGCAAGATATTTCTCTTATCATTGCAATGCCCGTCACACCAAGGAAGCCGAGGGTACCTGAAGACCTGCTCAAAGTCTGTAAGGATTTGAGCAGTAAGCACGAAATTCGAAGCACTAAATACTGAATAATATGTCTTCGCAAGAACAAAGTTCTTGCGAAGACCATAAATTCAAATATTCCAAACGTTTGGAATTTGGATTTTGAGATTTGTTTGGGATTTCGAATTTAGGGTTTCAGATTTCCTGCTCGAACTTTATAGATTTCGAGCAGGTCTAGGGTGAAATCGGTAACAGGGGTGAAGTCAATTACGGCTTCCTATGCGAGTAATTGCATAGTAAAATCTAACTATATCGGTGAACCCCAGGCGTAATGTCTGGGCAATACCGAGGGAAGTTAGGCTTAGAAGGTGGTGTGTCTCATACAAAATCAGCAAATCAAATACGGCAGCTATCATTAACATCTCTGGAAAGAGAGATGGTTATTGGTTGCTTGCTTGGAGACGGAACACTGTCCAGATCAGGGAAGAATTATCGTTTAAGAATTGAACACAGCGTGAAACATTCTGAATATGTCACGTGGAAATACGGTTATTTGAAGAGAATTTGTATTTCTCCAGTCCAACATGTTGTTTCACATTCTTCTTTGCGATTCGGGACAGTTGGCCATCCGCAATTAAGTTTATTGAGACACGTTTGGTATCAAACAGCAAAACAAATTCCTAACGGATTGGAGTTAACTCCGTTTATCATTGCGATTTGGTTTATGGATGATGGTACCAAACACAGGGATACAGTAGATATTTCAATTCACAGCTTTTCTCGCGCGAGTATTGAGAAATTACAGAAACAACTTTTGAAATTCAGAATTGACACGACAGTTAATTCTGACTCAAAAGGTCCAAGACTCTATATTCGTAAGAAGAGTTATCCCAACTTCAAAAAACTTGTTTCGCCTTATATACAAAAATGTATGGCATACAAGTTGCCTTAACCCCGTAGAGACTACACGTTGGCTCCCTGGAAACAGGGATGAAGATATAGTCCGACACCCTTAGTAATAAGGGATAAAACAGTTGCGTAACAAGGCATCCCTAGCGGAAGCTGGGGATGGAAAATTTCTTTAAAGAACATTATCCGGCCCTTTTGATTTCCAAAAGAGCTGGATGTTCGGTCGGTCCAGCCCCTTTGATTTCCAAAATGACTGGAAAGCGTTGGTCTCAAAGCTTCAAGTTGAGACCGGTACTCCGACGCCTTAGTCGGAGAGGACAACCGGAAAGAATTGGAGAGTAGTAGAATTTTTGAAAGCGCGTACGCACTTTTTCCTCTATAGTCACGCCAATCGGTCTAATACACCTCACTATCGTTCGGTGCCGCTGATTTATACGGATTCTGGCGGATTAATGCGGATACATCATACTTTATCAGCATGAATCAGCTACATCAGTATTAATCAGCGACACACCGAGCAATAGCGAGGTGTGTTAGGCAATGGTTTTTAACGGGGCTGCGTTTGATGCCGTGCGTGAGGACATTGGTGTTTAGAATTTA
>MNWK01000030.1 GCA_001872485.1 Parcubacteria group bacterium CG1_02_44_31 | reverse complement strand
CTCGATTTTTTAATCACCTGCTCAATTTGTTTTCTCTTTGCATGTTTAAAAAGCCAAGAAATGGCTTTAAGGTCGCCGTATTCTAATAAGCGATTAATAACAAAAAATGAGTTTCCTTTTAAATCCGGGCTATTAAAATCTACGTCCCAGAAATATTTTCTTAGAAAAGATGGTAATTTCATTAATCATATTTTACCATAAACTTCAGTGAGTAATATCAACTTGCGATGCCCCCACACCTAATTAGGTGTGGGGGCGATGTTGATATATTTGTTTTTCTGAATAATTTTTTTATCCACCTTCGTCCCGCTTGTCGGGACTTCGGAGGGATGTCGTTTTCAACAGAAGATAAGGTTCGTTTTGCCGACTCATCTATTAACATCGCAAGACGATATTTAGAGTAATATCAACTTGCGATGTTGATATATTGTCTAATGAGCGTTCCATATTCCCATAAACTTTGGCGGGGATGCGCAGTCATAGTGTTGTAATCCATTTCAATCAGTCCGAATCTTGGGGTTTTGCCAAGCGCCCATTCAAAATTATCCATAAGCGACCAATGCAAGTATCCAATAACCGGGATGTTTTTCTCAATTGCTTGCGCAATGTTCTTAACATGGTCACGGATAAATTGCGCGCGTTTTTCATCTTTTGCGTCAGCCAAGCCGTTTTCAGTAATCATAATTGGTTTGTGAAATGTTTTGTAGAGTTTTTTTGAAACTTCATATATGCCCTGCGGTGCAATTTCCCATCCTATGTCTGAATTACGGGATGGGTCTTTGTGGGAAGATGTTACAGATGCGAATGGATGCAAGACATTGGCGCGGATGGTGTTATGGAAATAGTAATTTAATCCAATAAAATCGCACTCGCGCTGTGTTGCGTGAAGCATTGCCCAATCGTTCCCGCGCGGAGGAAGCCATTCAAGTAAGCGATTGATGTTTTTATATTGCGAAGCGCCCGTGTCCCATGACAGATTTGCAGCAATGCTGACAAGGGTATTTTGATTTTTTAATATATGGTATGCGGCTTTATGTATGCGTATAAGCTTATTCCGGATTCTTACTGCCTGATGCAATGCAAGTTTTTTCCCGGGCGGCCATGAACCGGTAATAAATCCATTGAATAAATATACACTTGGTTCGTTCAGGGTGATCCAGTAGCGAACACCGTTTTTTAGAGTTTCATATACACGCTTTACGTATTGCAAAAAATATTCCTGTGCATTTTCATTCAACCATCCGTTTTGTTTTGCAAACCACAGAGGAAGTGTAAAGTGCCATAGAGTTACAATAGGCTCCAACCCTCGCTGTTTCATAGCGCCAATGATTTTTTTATAATGGTCAAGCGCCTGCTGAGACCATTGATTTTGTTCTGGCTGAATGCGCGCCCATTCAATGGAAATGCGCAACGCGTTCATACCTGCTTGTTTGGCATAATCCAAATATGTTTCATATTGATTCCAAAAATCGCACGCACTGCTGGACACAGAACCGTCTTTGATGTTGCCCGGTTGTTGTTCCCATTGCCACCAATCGCTTGCGAAGTTATTTCCCTCGGTTTGGTAGCTTGAGATTGCCGCGCCCCACAAAAAATTTTTGGGGAAAGGTTTCATAAGTCAAGAATTAATCAAGGTTATTGGGGTTACGCCGGGCAGTAATTTTAGCAGGATTTTGTCTTTGCGTATGCGCGCTGCCAAAATTCATTGCCGGGTTACAAATTTTGTTTGCGTTCGCGCATGAACGAAAACCATTCTTCTAAAATGTTGGTCAAGGATTTCAAAGGCGTTTCAATTAAGAAATCAAACACGAACACGGCGATGTTGATAGATGATATGGCGCGCGAAAGGAATTTTCCGATTTCCACTATGGGAAACAGAAAGAATTCAATAATAGTCGTCAGCACGTGTTCTTTGGTTTCAACAGCAGCAAGTTCGTTTGCGGTTTTCCTGAGCCGGACTGCAAAAAAGCTTACCAAACTCAAAAATAGGATAAACACGATTGCGTCAACGATGTTGTATGAAAAGAACGAAAACAGAGCATACAAAATCCATCCCGTGAATGCGATATTTGCTCCATATATCATTCCCAACGCGATTTTGACAGGTGTAATTCTTTGCTTTGGTTTTCTGATGCGGTCAAGCGCAGGCAGGGAATCGCTTGGCCTGATGAGTTTTTCAAAGTCGCTGACCATGCGCAAAAAATTTTGTTCTTCACCTGGCATTTTAATAGCAAGCGTTGAAGCAATAAGCACAAGCGGCGGCACAATGGCATTGAGTATCAACGCGATGTAGTTCGTGCTGTGCGAAACGAATTTTTGATATGGCCATTCCCCGACAAAAAGCAAAAACATTTTCGTCAGAATGATGAAAATGAGCGCGCGTATTGCGGATGTTTGGAGTTTTGCGCGTCCTGCTATATACCGCGCCTGGTACAAAATTTTCAGTTTTTCTTCAAGCTCTTCAGGGTTATCAAGCACTTGCTGCGTATGTTCTTGCTCTTGCGCGATTAAATCTTTTAATAAAAATACCAATAAGCTGCGGCGTTTCATCACGCGGTCAAGTTCTTTGCGAAGCGGATACGCAAGCGTGTGCTGGATGGATAGTTTGATTTGCGCAAGGTTTTGCCCGATAGTTTGCGCGGCATTTTGAGAATCGGAAAACCATTCGGGGTATTTGATGCGAAAAAGCTCATATTGCTCCATAATCGGGTCAGCTTGCAAAAAATTGCGGTATACTGCCAGATACAATTGTTCATTAAACACCTCACCTGCCACATCAGGCGCGACCTCTATTTTTTCCTTGATGCTTTGCCAAAAATAGTTGATATACGCGCGGTTCTGGGTGTTTTGCAAAAACGAGTCAGCAAGTTCTACTGCTCCGAACTCCAACAGCCACTCCTCAAGCTCACGTATTGTTTTTTCCGGCACGGTTGTTTTGGTTTCCAAAACCTCAAACGCTTCGCGGTATTTTTCAAGCATCCCGTCGATTTCCCACGCCTTGTTTTCCGGATAATAATTGTTTTCTATATACCTGCCGCGGGTCAGTTCTTCAATAAGGTCCAATCCTATTTTTTCATGTGCAAGGAGGTTGAGCAGATTACGCTTCAAAATCCGAAAAATGGCGTTTTTCAGCCACAAATGCTCTTCATGGTAATCAAGCGCGTTTCTGATTTTTTCGTATAAAAACTCAATGCCGCTCGTCAGATTGCTCACGCTGATAAGATTTGGGGAAAGCAGGCTCTCGTTCGTTTTTCGTTCTTCATGCGTGATTGCGTCCAACAGCGTTTTAGTTTGGGAAGAGAGCGGAAGCGTATATTTGTTTTCTTGAGTCATAAAGATGATGTGTAATTGCTGGTCAATTTGGCAATATTTTCAACCGAATTGGTGATAAGTACATATGATGTATTGTACTTCTTGTATTGCTAAAAAACAACGCGCGCGGTACACTTAACAACATATACGCAACGTGTTTTTCGTTTCAGCAAAGACCTCGCGCGGTTCGACTCCGCTCACCACAGGTGGTTCGACTTCGCTCACCACAGGCGGAATAGTATATGTTGACGTGGATGAATCGCAAGACCTTTTGGCTGCGCTTGACAATTTCTTTAAAATGCGTACAATAGCACCTACGACTCTTGAAACGCTTTCCATTCATACTGCCGACGCGACACGTGTTTTGCATAATGAAATTGCGCGGGCAATAGAAAAAGGATATGCCGCGGGGCGCATATGGAATCAATGACGCGTTTGTCTTTTTCAAGTAATTTTTTTCATTCTTATTTTTTCGCGCACAAAATAATATAAAGAAATATAAACACAGCATCCTGCGGACCGGGTGGCTGTGTCTCGCTTTGTTTATATGTTTGCCAAGACAAAAGTCTTTACGCGACGAAAACAAAAACTTGCGGACCTTCCGCCGTTGAACAAGGTTATATTCGATTCGTTCGAATGGTTTTTGAAAACCGGAATTCGGGAGGTGCTTGATGAATATGCTCCGATTAAGGATTATACCGGCAAAGATTTTGAACTGTGTTTTTTGGATTATTGGTTTGACGAACCGAAAATCAGCGAGTTGAAAGCGCGCCGCGACGGATTGACTTATGAGGCATCGTTTCGTGTTCGCGTGCGCCTGACCAACAAACGTACAGGAGAAGTAAAAGAGCAGGAGGTATATTTGGGCGAACTTCCCATGCTGACGCCAAAAGGAACGTTTATTATGAACGGGGTTGAGCGCGTGGTTATTTCGCAGCTTATCAGGTCATCTGGTGTGTATTTTACGCAAAGCAAGCTCCGAACCAAAAAATTATTTGGCGCGAAAGTGCTTCCTACGCGCGGGTCCTGGCTTGAATTTGATACGGATACGCAAGGAATCATCAGCGTGCGTATTGATAAAAAACGCCGCGTACCAGTCACATCGTTGTTGCGCGTATTTGATTTAGAGGAAAACGGGAGAATCTTGAAGGAGTTTGAGGATATTGATAAAACCTCAAAATTCATTGAAAAGACACTCAAGCATGACCCTGCGCAAGATGTAGCCCGCGCATATGTGGAAATGTACAAGCGTATGCGGCCGGGAGAGCTTGCCGCATACGACAATGCGCGCGCATATATTGACAGCATTTTCAAAAAAAGTGAACGCTATGATTTGGGCGAAGTTGGGCGCCATAAAATGAACCAGCGGTTGTACGGCACAAAAGATGTCGGCGCGTATACGCAAGCTGACCGGTTGCTTTCGCAAAAAGATATTGTCTCGGTTATACGAGAGATTATCAGATTAAACAATGACCCCGATGCAATTCCAGACGATGTGGACCATTTAGGAAACCGTCGCGTCAAATCAGTAGGCGAGATTTTGAAAGAGCGCATGCTGGTCGGTATGGGACGCATGCGCCGCATTATTCAAGACAAAATGTCTATGGTTGATGTCGCAACCGCAAGTCCAGCTGCGTTGATTGTTCCCCGACCCTTGCTGAGTTCAATCAGGGATTTTCTCATGACATCGCAACTGTCGCAATATACAGACCAAGTGAATCCGTTGGCGCAGCTTGAACATAAACGTTCCATTTCAAGCATGGGCCCCGGAGGGCTCAAGCGCGAGCGCGCGGGGTTTGAAGTGCGCGATGTCCACACGAGCCACTATGGCAGAATATGTCCGATTGAAACGCCGGAAGGGCAAAATATCGGATTAGTAGTCAGGTTCGCGTGCCAAAGCAAGGTGAATCGTTTGGGGTTTATTGAAACTCCGTATATGAAAGTGAAAAATGGGAAGATTTCTTCGGAAGTCGTATTGCTGGATGCATATACTGAAGAAAAAGCGAAAATCGCGCATGGCGCAACGCCGTGCGACGATGCAGGCAATATTTTGAAAAAGGATGTAACCGTGCGTTTTCAAGGCGGCGTGATGGTTGTTTCAGTTGATGAAGTAGAATACATTGATGTGTCTCCCCAGCAACTTGTGTCTGTTGCGGCTGGCCTTATCCCATTTTTGGAAAATACTGACGTGAATCGTGCGTTGATGGGGTCAAACATGCAGCGTCAAGGAGTTCCGTGCGTGCGTCCCGAGGCGCCGCTCGTGGGAACCGGATTTGAGGAGCGCGCGGCAAGCGACTCCAACCAGATGGTAAGCTCTGAAGGCGATGGGGTGGTAATTGATGTTGATGCGTCTCATGTTACAGTGAAATATTCGGGAAATGGTGCAACCGGAGCCAAAACGTACTATGTGAATAAATTTTATCGCACGAATCAATATACCTGCATAAACCAGCGCCCGGTTGTTTTGAAAAATCAGCATGTGAACAAAGGCGATGTGCTCATTGACGGAGAGTCGATGGACCATGGTGTGTTGTCGTTGGGGCAAAATTTGCTTGTCGCGTTTTTGCCGTGGAGCGGATATAATTTTGAAGACGCGGTAATTTTATCAGAGCGTTTGATGAAGCAAGATCGGTTTACATCGACTCATATCCATGAACACTCGTTTGATGTGAGGGAAACGAAACTCGGAGCAGAGATGACAACTCCCGATATTCCAAACGTCGCTGAAGAAAAACTCAAGGATTTGGATGAAGACGGAATCGTGCACGTGGGAGCTGAAGTTGAGGCAAATGATATTTTGGTTGGGAAAATCACGCCGCGCGGCGAAGCAGAACTTACGGCAGAAGAAAAATTACTCCGCGCTATTTTCGGAGAAAAAGCAAAAGAAGTTAAAGATACATCTCTGCGGCTGGAACATGGCCGCCATGGCCGCGTGATTGGCACAAAAGTGTTTTCGCGCGAGCGCGGTGACAAGCTTCCTGCCGGAGTGTTGAAACGCATTCAAGTTGAAGTTGCCGAACTTCGGAAAGTGACTGTTGGAGACAAGTTTGCTGGCAGACACGGGAACAAAGGCGTGGTGTCCCTCATTGCTCCTGAAGAGGACATGCCGTATTTGTCAGATGGCAGGTCGGTTGATGTGGTGCTGAATCCCTTGGGTGTGGTCAAGCGTATGAATATCGGGCAGATTTTGGAAACGCATTTAGGATGGGCCGCGCATGAACTTGGATACCGCGCGATTACACCTGTGTTTAACGGCGCGACCCCGGAAGATATTAAACAGGAATTGAAAAAAGCAGGGCTTCCGGAATCAGGACAAACCAAAGTGTATGATGGCAAGAGCGGAGACGTGTTGGGCGAGCATATTACCGTTGGATACATTTACATGATGAAATTAGACCATATGGTTGAAGACAAAATTCACATGCGGTCAGTCGGGCCGTATTCGCTTATCACCCAGCAGCCGCTTGGCGGCAAGGCGCGGTTCGGCGGGCAGCGGTTTGGGGAAATGGAGGTGTGGGCTTTGGAAGGGTATGGCGCTGCGCATACCTTGCAGGAAATTTTGACTATCAAATCTGATGACATGTTCGGGCGCGCCGCAACATACGAATCATTGATTAAGGGAGAAAAGATTCAGAAACCGAATATCCCCGCATCGTTTGCGGTATTGGTGAGCGAGCTGAAGGCCATGGGATTTGCCGTGGATTTGAGAAATGCAAAGTATGTGTTTGAAAAACAACGCCTGTATGAGCAGCAAAACAATGAACAAGCCGCGCCGCAAAAAGAAGGCGCGCACGAATAATAACAATATACAGCATATGCGAGGAGAACCAACAATAAAAACAGTTTCCCATCCGCGCAAGCATGTCAGCGTGCTTGATATTTATGATTTTGACGCGATGAAAATCCATTTGTCATCGCGCGACGAAATTATGGAATGGTCATTTGGCGAAGTGACCAAACCGGAAACTATCAACTATCGTACGCAGCGTCCGGAAAAAGACGGGCTGTTTTCCGAGCGCATTTTCGGGCCCACGAAGGATTATGAATGCTACTGCGGCAAATACAAGAAAATCCGCTACAAGGGCGTGATATGCGATAGGTGCGGGGTCGAGGTAACTAAATCAATTGTACGCAGGGAGCGCATGGCGCATATTACGCTTGCCGCGCCATGCGCGCATATTTGGTTTTTGCGCGGCGTGCCGTCTCGCATTGGATTGTTATTGGATATTCCTCTTGCACAATTGGAAAGGGTGGTGTACTACACGGGCTACATCGTGACGCGCGTTGATGAAGACGCAAAAAAACAGGTTATGAAGGAACTTGAGCAAGAAGTCGCGTCAAAACGCAAGGCGATTAAAAAACAAGATAAGCAGAAAATGAAACAGGAATCGGAATCATTGGAACAATCGTTTGACAAGGCAAAAATGGAAATTACTTCGATTATTCCGAAGAAAGTCATTACCGAACTTGAGTATCAGCATTTGGCAATGCGGTACGGTCATGTGTTTGAAGCTCATGCCGGCTCCGAACCGTTGGTTGCCATGCTTGAAGGATTGGATTTGAAAAAAATGTTCCGCGCGTTAGTTAAGGAATTACAAGATGGCAAGGTGCAAACGCGCAAGAAAGTTTTGCAGCGCATGAAGTTGGTCAAGTCATTTATCAACTCCGGAGTGAGCCCCTGCTCAATGTTTTTTACCGCTCTTCCGGTGCTTCCGCCTGACCTGCGTCCCATGGTGCAGTTGGACGGCGGACGGTACGCGTCGTCGGATTTGAATGATTTATATCGCAGGATTATCAACCGTAACAACAGATTAAAGCGTTTGATTGAGCTGAATTCTCCGGAGGTGATTATCAGAAACGAAAAGCGCATGCTTCAAGAAGCGGTTGACGCGTTGGTTGATAATTCCAGTCGCAGGTCCCAAGGCGTGCAGCAAGTCGCGATGTCGCTTTCGCGCAGGCCTTTGCGGTCGCTTGCCGATATTTTGAAAGGCAAGCAAGGCAGATTTCGCCAAAACCTGTTAGGAAAGCGCGTGGACTATTCCGGCAGGTCTGTGATTGTTATTGGTCCTGAACTTAAGTTGTATCAGTGCGGCATTCCGAAGAAAATGGCTTTGGAACTTTTCAAACCATTCGTGATTCACGAACTTATTAACCGTGAACTCGCGTATAATATCAAGTTGGCGTCGCATATGGTTGATGACCAACATCCGGTTGTATGGGATATTTTGGACCAAGTGGTTTCGGGTAAATTCGTGTTATTGAACCGCGCACCAACGCTTCATCGGTTGTCTGTGCAAGCGTTCCAGCCTGTTTTGATTGAAGGGCTTTCCATTCGCATTCACCCCATGGTGTGTGTGGCGTTTAATGCTGATTTTGACGGCGACCAAATGGCAGTGCACTTGCCGCTTTCCGAAGAAGCGCAAGATGAGGCGCGGACTATTATGCTGTCGTCGCTTAATTTACTTAAGCCCGCGAGCGGCGAACCGGTGATTGAACCGACCAAAGACATAGTCTTGGGATTGTATTGGCTGACGCGGTTGTCCATAGAGCCCGCGAAGCTTCGTGTGTTTGCAAGCCCAGAGGATGCGATATCCGCGTATGAACATTTCATATTGGCATTGCAAGAGCCGATTTTGGTTGCGTATGATAAAAAAGATTTGAAATATCAAAAGGTTATTGATAAGTATTTGAAAACAAGCGCTGGCAGGCTTTTATTCAATGCCATATTGCCTTCTGCCATGGCATTTGTGAACGCGGACATGCATAAAAAAAACGTGCGCAAAGTTGTTTCAGAACTTATTCGATTTGTCGGAATTGAACATGCTCAACCGTATTTGGACAGCATTAAGGATTTGGGGTATCAGCACGCCACCAAATCAGGATTGTCGTGGGGCATGGATGATTTGATTATTCCGCATGACAAGAAAGCCATTATGAACAAAGCAAAAGAACAAGTTGCGGCCATTTACGAAGAATACCTTAACGGATATTTGTCCGATACTGAACGCAGGTCGCGCGTGATTGAAATATGGGTTGGCGTGGAAGAAAAATTACGCGCTGATTTATTTGCGTCGCTTCCGCAATTCGGACCTGTATACACATTTATTAAATGCGGCGCAGCGGGAAACGAAGATAATGCGCGCCAAATTATGGCTATCAAGGGATTAGTGGTCGATTCTACGGGCAGCACGATTGAAGTGCCGGTTGAATCATGTTATGAGGAGGGATTAACGCCGCTTGAATATTTCAATTCCATTCACGGTTCGCGCAAAGGTTTGGTTGATACAGCTCTTCGCACGGCTCATGCGGGATATTTGACCCGTCGTTTGGTTGATGTTGCGCAGGATGTTGTGGTTCAGGAGGATGATTGCGGCGATGTGATTGGGCGTTTGATTACTCACGAGCAATCCAAGCGTGCCGGAGAATCGTTTACAAGCCATTTGTTAGGACGCGTTGCTGCGCAGGATATTAAACATAAACGAAAAATAATCGTGAAAGCCGGTTTAATTATTGGGCATGAAGCGTGCGAGCATATTGAAACATCGGGCATTGACCGTGTTCGCATTCGCGCAATCACATCGTGTAAAACAAGATTTGGCGTATGCAGAAAATGTTATGGATATGATATGGGCCGTGAAAAACTTGTTGAAACAGGCCAGGCAATTGGCGTCATTGCGGCGCAGTCGATCGGAGAACCCGGAACGCAGCTGACGCTCCGGACGTTCCATAGCGGCGGGTCTGCTACTGCTGTTGATATCACGCAAGGATTGCCGCGCGTGGAAGAAGTTTTTGAATTGCATAATCCAAAAGGCAAGGGGGCGCTTGCGCACCGTGAAGGCGTTGTTGAAGATATTGTGGATTACGGAACTGAAAAAGTGATTACTATCAAAGTTTTGGAAGGTCTTGCAACAAAGAAATCGCGAACCAAAAAGAAAGGCGTTGATGAGTATGTCATTTCAGGAATGTTGGGCGTGTTGGTTAAAAAAGGCGATGAAATCAAAAAAGGCCAGCGGCTTTCGGAAGGAAACTTGGATATCCACGAGATTTTGTCAGTGTTAGGCAAGCGCGCTGCGGAGGAATATATTATTCGCGAGGTTAAGCGCATTTATATTTTAGCAGGGTCCGACATAAACGATAAGCATATTGAAGTGTTTGCGCGTAAAATGTTTTCCCGTGTGCGTGTCACTGACCCGGGCGGGTCAAAGTTTTTGCCCGGAGAAATTATTGACCGGTCGAGATTTTTTGAAACAAATGACGCATTGCGCGTCGCAAAGAAAAAACCCATGCATGGCGTGCAAACAGTCACAGGTATTAGCAAGGTCGCTTTATCAGCAGAAGGATTTTTGTCTGCAGCGTCTTTCCAGCATACATCGCATGTGTTAATTGATTCGGTTATTGAAGGCCGTGAAGATACGCTGCGCGGACTTAAAGAGAACGTCATTATCGGAAAAATGATTCCCGCAGGAACGGGGTTTCGCCCTGTAGTAGATTTTTAACAGCGCGTTCATAGCGCGCCCATACAGGGCTTGTTGTTAGAACTTGCTGCGTTTTGCTTTAGTGATAATTTCTCACAGGTTTTTTCGCATGCATGCGTGGAAAGCGCATTGAAAATTGTGCTTCAAGACGGTACAATAGCATTGGTATGGCACGGAAAAAGCGTTCACAATTTCCCAAATTTTCACTGCCCTCAGTTTCAGTATCACTTGCTCCGGAAACGCGGCGGATGATTATCAGCATCTTATGCGTAGCTGTCGGGCTTATTTTAGTTTTGGCTTTTTGGGGTATTGCGGGCCCGGTTGGAAATGCGTTGAGAATAGGGTTCGCCTATTTGGTAGGTGATTTCAAAGCGCTCATTCCGTTAACCTTGTTTGTATTGGCTATTTTATTCGCGAGACGCGACGGCAAAGACATCCGCGAGATGTTTTATTTCACCATGGTGGTTGGCATTTGTTTGATGCTTGTGTCATTTTTAGGGCTCATTGATTTATTTTTTCCAGACCGCGCAGGCATCGTAGGTCGCGCTATGGCGTCGCTTGAATACTTGTTTGGATTTTGGGCAAGTGTCGTGGCTTTGAGCGCGGTGTTTTGCACCGGATTTTTAATGGATTTTTGGGAATTGGTTACAGGGTTTTTAGAGAAACGAAAATTGGTTTTGTATGAGGCACATAAGCAGCGCGAGCTCATTGAACTTCCTCGTGAAGAAAAAATAAAACAAGAATCGCGTATGGAACCCAAAGAGCGAAACGCGCGAATCCCAGTTGTGCAACTAAAAAAGCAAGAGCAAGCAGTTCGCATGCAAAAAATATTCGGGCCATGGGAATTTCCACCCTTGGATCTTTTGAGCGCAGACGGCGCGAAGCCGTCAGCGGGAGATATTCGCGTGTATGCGCAGATTATTCAACGTACGCTTGAGGATTTCAGCATCCCGGTTGAAATGGGCTCGGTGCATGTGGGACCGACCGTGACGCAATATACTTTGAAACCTGCGCAGGGCGTGAAGCTCGCACACATCGTGGTGCTTCAAAACGATTTAGCATTGGCCTTGGCCGCGCACCCCATACGCATTGAGGCGCCGATTCCGGGTCAGTCGCTTGTGGGCATTGAAGTGCCGAATAAAACATTCAGCATAGTGCGGCTGCGTTCGCTTTTGGAAGATCTTGCATGGAAACAATCCTCTGCTTCTTTGCTGGTTCCTTTGGGACGAAATGTCAAAGGCGAACCCGTATTTACCGATATTGCAAAACTTCCTCATTTGTTGGTTGCGGGCGCGACCGGAACAGGCAAATCCATTTTTATCCATTCGGCATTGACATCGTTAATGTACCGCAATCCTCCGCAATTGCTGAAATTCATTTTAGTTGACCCTAAGCGCGTGGAACTTACTGCGTATGATGGTATTCCGTATTTGCTTTCTCCGGTCATCACCGATGGAAGAAAAGCTATTGTAGCGATGAAATGGGCTATTACGGAAATGGACCGCAGATATGATTTGTTGCTTGAGGAAAAGTGCCGGGATACCAATTCGTTTAATGCAAAACCGGGACGCAAATCCGAAGACATGCTGCCGTCCATCGCGATTGTTATTGATGAGCTTGCCGATTTGATGGTTGCGCACGGCAAAGAACTTGAAGGCATTATTGTCCGTCTTGCGCAGATGGCGCGTGCGACTGGCATTCATTTAATTGTATCCACGCAGCGCCCATCAGTCGAAGTCATCACCGGTTTGATTAAGGCGAATATCACTTCGCGTGTGGCGTTTCAAGTTGCGTCGCAAGTGGATTCGCGTACGATTCTTGACGGCGCGGGCGCTGAAAAACTTTTGGGTCGTGGCGATGCGTTGTTTATTTCAGCAGAAACCTCAAAACCCAAACGCATTCAGGCGCCGTTTATCAGCGAGGAAGAAGTGGAGCGCGTGGTTTCGTATATCAAGCACACTGCTGAAAAAATTGCCTTTAACGATATTAACGCCGCTCCTGATTTAGTTCAGATGCTCGCGCAAGATATTCCTGATGAAACAGGCATAAGTTTGTTGGACGGAAGCGATGATGATGAGTTGTATGATCGGGCGTATTCAGTGGTGGTCAAGTATCAAAAAGCGTCCGCATCGCTTTTGCAGCGGTATTTGCGTGTGGGGTATGCGCGTGCCGCGCGGCTCTTGGATATGCTTGAGGCGCGCGGCGTCATTGGTCCTGGCCATGGCGCCAAGCCGCGCGATGTGTATATGCAGGCAAACGAGGCAGAAATGGACGCGTTGGACCAGCGCGAATCAAGCGCGGACGAGTCGGGAAAAATGAATCCGTAGCATATGGCAAGAGATGAAACAGACATACAGCACCATACAATTGGCGATGTGTTGCGTTCGGTCAGGGAGCGCGCAGGTTTTTCCATAGAAAAATTCTCGCAAACATCAGGAGTTCGGGACGCATATCTTATTGCGTTTGAAAGAAACAGTTTTGGAGAATTGCCTAGCCAGCCATATATCCTGGGCATATTGAAGAAATACAGCGTTCTATGCGATGTATCGTATGAAGAGCTATTTACTGTTTGTGTTGCGTCGGGATGTTGTAAAACATCTGGGAAACTCGATACATTGCCTAAGAACCGTTTTGCGCAGCCCAAGCATTTTTTGTGGGAAAAATTTGATATGCATCCTGCGTTATGGCTTGCGATTGCCGTGGCTGCGTACGTGCTGTTTCAAATCGGTTACTTGGCAATGCCTGTACGCATCATATTGAGCCAGCAGTACGACGTTTCGCATGATAACCCTGTCGTGCTTGAAGGAATGTTCCGCGGATATGTGAGAGCGGCGTGGTTGAACGGCGAATATATATCAATTAAGCAAAATACATTTCGCCAGTCAGTTTACTTGAACCCCGGAGTCAATACCATTGAAATTCGGGCTGTGAACTTTTTCCGCAGCGAGACGATTCAAAAGAAAATTATCGTATACGAAAAACAGCGCGAACAAACAGTGCAGTCAGAACTTATTGAGCAAATTGCGTCACCCGAACCCACGATGCTCAATGCATCGTTTGCCCCCACGCCAAGCCCAGAGATTTAATTATTAGTTTTGACATATGTCTTTTCTTATAAAATAAATAGTTTTATCCCTCACGCCAGAAAACCATCCCGTACGTTGCGGGATGGATGAATGGCATTTCGGGATGTCGCCCAAAGGGCGAGAGAGTAGGTACCACGGGCTTCGCCCTGAGGACTCCATGGCATATATGTATGATTCATTATGAGGATTTTGACAAAGTAGATATCCGCCTTGGGAAAATTATTGAGGTTTCCGATTTTCCGCAAGCGAGAAAGCCGGCGTTCAAACTGAAAATTGACTTCGGCGCGGAAATTGGTATAAAAACATCAAGTGTTCAAGCAGTTGGGGCGCATAACAAACAGGAACTTTTGGGAATGCTTGTTGCGTGCGTGGTGAATTTTCCTGTGAAACGGATCGGTGCATTTGAATCCGAAGTTTTAACATTGGGATTTAAAAACGCAAACGGCGACGGGTGGATTCTAGTGACTCCTGCAAAAAACTCGGTAACACTAGGCAGCCGGCTCCAGTAGTTTGTATACTTGATACATGTTATACTGTTGGTAGTAAATTAACTTTTTATTTTTATGCCCAAAACAGCAAAAAAAATAACAAAACAAATTCAATCAGATAAACAGGACAAGCTTGATGAATTGGTCAAGGAAATTCAAGCGCGTTACGGCGAGGGGTCTATTATGATGTTGGGGCAAGTGCGCCATGTCAATATTGATTCTATTCCGACTGGCTCTATTTCTTTGGATATTGCATCGGGCGTTGGAGGGATTCCGTGCGGCCGTATCATAGAACTCTACGGCCCCGAATCATCCGGGAAAACAACTCTTGCGCTTCATATCGTGAGCCAAGCGCAAAAGCGCGGCGGCAAGGCTGCATTCATTGACGCAGAGCACGCGTTGGATCCTGAATACGCAAAGCGCATTGGCGTTGATGTTGAGCACTTGCTGATTTCTCAGCCCGATACCGGAGAACAGGCGCTTGAAATCGTGGAAAGTTTGGTCAAGACAAATTCGATTGACGTGATTGTGGTTGATTCTGTTGCGGCATTGACCCCGCGCGCGGAAATTGAGGGCGAGATGGGAGCCCAATTCATCGGGCTTCAGGCGCGGCTGATGTCGCAGGCATTGCGCAAGCTTACGGCAATCACGGCAAAATCGAAAACCACGATTATTTTCATTAATCAGATTCGCATGCAAATCGGAACATATGGCAACCCCGAAACGACTCCCGGGGGCAAGGCGCTGAAATTTTACGCGTCCGTTCGTATCGAAGTACGCCGCAGCGCGCAAATCAAAAAAGGAGACGATGTGGTAGGGAATCGCGTGAAAGCAAAAATCGTGAAAAACAAAGTTGCCGCTCCGTTCCGTACAGCAGAATTCGATATTTTATACAATGAAGGAATTTCATATACCGGTGATGTGATTAACACTGGCATCAAATACGGCGTGGTGTCTCGCTCGGGCGCAAGTTACGCATTTGGCCAAACCAAACTGGGCGTTGGTTTTGAAACAGCGCAAAAGTATTTAAAAGAGCATTCGGAAACCCTTGACGAAATCGTAGCAGGCATCAAGCAGGCAAGCGAAAAGCCCATTCCACAGGCCGAGGCGATTTCATCAACAGGCGAAGAAGCAGTAAATTAATTTTTTGACTTCTTATAAGCTTCATGTTACATTAGGAAAATTATGGACGAGCAAGAAACGCGATTATATGACTTGTGTTTTTGGATAACTGATGACCAAAGCGGGAACGCTCCCGACTCGTTTTTTGATATTATCAAGGGCTTTGTGACCAAAGCTGGCGGAATAATTGTTTCCGAACGTATCCCCGAGAAACGCGATTTGGCGTATATGATTAAAAAGCAAAAAAGCGCGTGGTGGGCCGAGATTCAATTTCGCTTGGATCCGGCAAAACTTGCTGGATTGAAAAATACACTGAAATACGAACAAGTAATTCTGCGCAAGTTGATTGTCATGGTTCCCGAGCGTTCGCAAAAACGTGAAAAACAGCTTCAACAGCATAGGGAAAAGCAAGCGCGGTGGCAAGAAACCAAGGCGCGCATGACTGAACAAGAAAAAGAAGTCCAACGAACTCCGGTTGATTTGGACACTAAATTAAAAGAAATTTTGCAATCATAATATGGACCTTAATAAAGTAATATTAGTTGGTCGTTTGGCGCGCGATGTGGAACTTCGGGTGACGCCTAATGGAAATTCGGTTGCTTCGTTTGCGGTTGCCACGAATCGCGTATGGAATGACAAATCAGGACAAAAACAAGAAGAAGCGGATTTTCATAATATCGTGGTGTGGGGCAGGCAGGCAGAACTATGCAATCAATATTTAACCAAAGGGAGCACCGTATTGATTGAAGGTCGGATTCGCACGCGGTCATGGGTCGCGCCCACAGGCGAAAAGAAATATCGCACGGAAGTTATTAGCGAACGAGTCCAATTCGGGCCTCGTCCGCAAGGCGCCATGCAGCAAGAACGGCCTATGACTATGCCGCAACCAGCAGCTTCGCAAGCGCAACAAACGCCAGCAATTGAGGAGCAAGAAGAAGTATTGCCTGAAATTACGCAAGACCAGATTCCTATTGACGACGCCCCTCCGTTTTAAGCAAGGCGGGTCAGTTATCAGTTTTATCAGTTATCAGTTATTAGTTATTAGTTAAGTTGTATGAAACCCCAATGTTATTTTTGCGGACGCGATGACATTAATTGGAAAGATGCCGCGATTTTGCAGCGTTTTACCGCGGTTTCGAAAAAGATTAAGTCGCGCGAACGCACGGGGCTGTGCGCAAAGCACCAGCGCGCATTGGCGCATGCGATTAAGCGCGCGCGCCAAATGGCTTTGTTGCCGTTTGTGTCCAGATAAAAAAATCGCGAACAAAAAAGCAAAAACAGGCATACGCCTGTTTTTGCTTTGCTTATACTATTTCTATACCAATTGGACAGTGGTCTGATATGTTGACTTTGTTCAAAATAAAAGCTTTGCGCAATTTCGGTGCCATATTTTTGGAAATAAACGCATAATCTATTCGCCAACCTATGTTTCTTTGTCTCGCTTGAAAACCATACGGCCACCATGTATAATGCCCGCTATCTTTGTTTTGTTGTCTGAAACTGTCTATAAAACCGAGCTCAAGCAATTTATCTATCTGCTTCCTTTCTTGTTTGGTAAACATGATATTGTTTTTGTTATTTTGCGGCCGGGCCAGATCAATCTCATGATGGGCTACATTGAAGTCTCCCATCAGAACAAGTTTTTGTTTGATTCCTTTCAGAAACAAGAATAAACGTTTATAGGTTTCTAATTTGTAACCAATGTTTTCCTTTCCCCTTCCGCCATGCGGGATATAGATGTTGATAAGACAAAATCCTGGATAATCCAGCTTAATTATTCTTCCTTCTTGGTCAAATCTTTTAAAATCTAATGTGTGATGCACCCGAAGCGGTTTTTGTTTTGTGTATATTCCTACCCCGCTGTATCCCTTTTTGGCAGCAAAGTTGAAGTACGAATAATAATGGGCAGGGTTCAGTAAAACGGTTGGTACCTGCGCCTCTTGCGCCTTGATTTCTTGCGTGCAAACAATATCTGCACGACTTGCTGTAAGCCAATTCAAAAATCCTTTTTGATACGCAGCGCGAATTCCGTTTACATTGAAGGATAAGATTTTCATATAGCGAACCTTGTTATATCACGGATGTAAGAATTCCTAACGTTGTTTACCCTGTAGTGCATTTTCAACTCGTTCATATTCCACCGAAGGTGGATGTCGAAAATCTACTACGGGGTTCACACTTTAAAATAAAGAAAATTGGTTTCGGAAACACTTCTGACAGCGAACTGGTACGGTTTTGAACCAGCGAACTATTCCAATATTTTATCATCTATTCACCTTTTTGCATTTTTGTTATTTTGTTATATTCGGATGGTTTATTGATTTTGTTATACCTTTGTTATACCAGAATGGTTTAATATTTGATTTGTCTCTATTTTGAACGATCGTCCCAAATACAGACAAATCAAATTTCTTCATACCTTACATACATGCTCATGCTATAACATGCTATGCATACATACTATTGTAATTATGTAAGAAATCCGAATGTTTTCCTTTTTTTGAAAAAGTAAACAATGCTGATAATTCCCACACACGGAATATTGCGTTACGCCGCGCGGGTAACAAAGTATGAGGCAGAGCTATTCCGTAGTTTGGCGGAAGACAGGCGCAGCCGATGGGATTCGAACCCACGATCTTCGCCGTGACAGGGCGACATGTTAACCAGGCTACACTACGGCTGCAGTATTTTGCATTGTATCGTAAAACGTTGAAATGTGCAATTTAAACTACGGATCTAGTCGTTTTACACCCCTGTATAAGTATGTTACTTCTCGGACATTACTAACATTAAATATTTTCATAAGCATACGAGATGGCCCAATACCCATACCGCCGTGCGGCGGGCAACCATATTTGAAGAAATTCAAGTAAAATTTAATCGACTCAAGCGATATCCCTTTTTCTTTTGCTTGTAACGTAAGAATGTCATATCGGTGTTCCCTTTGCGCGCCAGTTGTTATTTCCAATCCGTTCCACAACAGGTCGAAACTTTTTGTCAACGTTGGGTCTTTTTCGGTTCGCATATGATAGAATGGTCGTGCGCTAACTGGATATTCCGTTACGAAGACAAATTCATGACCTTGTTTTTCATAAATATATTCACACAATTTTCGTTCTTCTCCTGGACTCAAGTCACCATCTTTTTCACCGGGTACATTTAATTTGGCAAGGATTCCCTTCGCTTGTTTCATGGTGACACGTGGAAAAGGAATGCTTGGTACAATCAAATCTCTGCCATAAAACATCGAGATTTCTTTCCCGAACTTTTCTTTAATTTTTTGTAGGACATATTGAATTACATTTTGCTCTTCAGTCATTACATCTTGGTGAGACTCAATAAATGAGATTTCGGCATCGTACCCTGTGAATTCAGTATCGTGTCGAGACGTAAAAGATGGATTCGCACGAAAGACCGGCCCGACCTCAAACACTTTTTCAAATCCTGCGGCCATAGCCATTTGTTTATAAAACTGCGGTGATTGCGCAAGATATGCTTTCCGATCGAAGTATTTGACTTCAAATAATTCTGCACCAGTTTCGCTTGGTGTACTCATAAACTTCGGGGAATGAATTTCAATATAACCATTTTGTATCCAGTATTCTCTGAACGCCTGTTCCATTATGGTCCATACCTTAAAAATTAAAGTATTTTTGGGTTTTCGTAAGTCAAGCCATCGCCAGTCAAGCCGTTTGTCAAGTTCCACCTCCGATTCCTGTTTTCCGATTACTGGAATGGGAGTGTTGGGATCTGCGGCAGAGAGAATAGTTAATGTTCTGCATGCAATTTCTATACCGCCAGGCGATTGTGCTTCTGTCTTAGCTATCCCCGTAACTTGTACAACAGATTCTTCAGATAAGTTTTTTGCGGTTTTAATAATAGAGAGGTAGTCTTTTGTAATAACAACCTGGACACTTCCAGAAATATCATAAAGCATAAGGAACACGATATTCCCTTGATTGCGAACAGTATGAACAAATCCCGCAAGCGTTACTTCTTGTCCAATATGCCCACGGATATCTTTAATGTGTATGCGTCCCATAGATTTTTTAATAAAAAATCACCCTTACAATTATATCAACAATAATTGATACATTTGTAAGGGCGATCTTCGCGGTGCCACCTTACCTTGTACTTGTCGAATGCTCCAATTTGTTATTGACACATTCTTTGTTCTATAACGGGAACTTCCCGAAAGGTTCTACTTTCCCGACATGACATCGGAATTTCTTCCTTCAGCTCAGCTGTGTCTGCAGCGTCGTTGCTTTTATAGGAATACTATAAAGCACTTGTTTTGATTTGTCAAATCTTGGTGCCCGCGGGAAGAATCCCTTGTTCACGCAGGCAGGGGAGTTCCTTTTATTTTTGTGTCAGGGGTGGGATTCGGACCCACGACTTCAGCGTTACTTGCCCGCCACACTTTATCTGTGCCTATGGGAAGAGTCGAACTTCCTTCTAGTGTTTATGAGTCACTCGTTCTAGCCGTTGAACTACATAGGCCCAACTTCGCTCCGAATTATCGTCGGAGCTTCGATGGGCGAATAATACATAACCTATCATTACTCGTCCGTCCGAAGCACCGAAAGTATCGAGGCGCGAAGGAGGAAACTACATAGGCATGAAGTGGGCGGGTGAAAGTGCTGCGCTCTAACCAGCTGAGCTACCCTGACTTAACTTACTTTTCTACCATTTGTTTTAGTTTAAGCAATATATCTTTCGTGAACGGTTTTTCTATTTCTCCCTTTTCAACCCATTCATAATATTCCAACTCTGATTTTCCATCCCCCAGTGCTTTATGCGTATATCGAACATGATAACCTCCGTCTTTCGAGGTCAGTTCGAATAATTCATTTTCTTTCAAGTCAGTTACTCGGTATTCCATTTCTGCTCCATTAATATCTTGATTCCTGTATATTGTGCCAATTCTTATTGGCCATTCGCTCGTTTTTTCTACCTTAATGGAATCTATCCACTTTGGTGTATTTAGGGGGTTGATATAAAAAGCGTAAACTTCTGCTGCAGGCTTGTCGATTTCGACGACGATTTTATTTTCCTTCATATTACTTTTTTAAAAATATCGTGGGATCGTATGTGTTTGTCGGGTTCCACAAATACCATCCAGACGTTGCATGTGCATCATACGTTGCCTGTATTTGTTTGCGCACCATATCGGGCGTATACACTGCGCCCAAATCAAATGCTTGCAGCCACGGTCGGAATTTGCCAAGCGGGGTATCTGGTTTTATTGTATTGTTTTTTTCGCTTGCGTCAAACTGCTGCGTGGAAGAGGCAATAGCTATTGTGGTGCTCGCAAGCGATTGCAATAATTTTGCACGTCGAAGTTCCGCTTGCGACATGGATTGGAACACGATTTCGTACGGATACGCTGCGGGGTTTTTGTATCCGAATGAACCGTTCGCGTAATGGCTTGGGTACACCATAGGACTGACATAATCAAAATACGGAAGCGCGTATTCAAGCACTTGGCCAATACCCATGTCTGTTGTGCTTACTGTGCTTAACCCGAACAGGTCTAATGAGAGCTTCGCGTCTGTTTGCCCAAGATGTTCGGATATATATGCGAAAAACGCTTTAATTTGTTTTGCCTTATTTAGTTTTGTCGCATCGTATGTCGGATACGCGAGCAAGCTTATGTCGCCGTCAGACGGGAATCTGATGTAATCAAAATTGATTTCGTCAACACCGAGGTTTATGGCTTGGTTTGAGATATCAATCAAATAGTCCCATACTTCTGTATTTGCAGGGTCAACCCACGCAAGGTTTTTTTTATCGCGCCAAATAGCTCCGGTATACGCGTTGCGAACCGCAAGTTCCGGTCTATGCTCCGCAAGATATACATCTTGGAACCCTGCGATGCGTGCAATGACATATATGTTGTGGCTATGGAGTTTTTCAATAAGGTCTTTGAAATTCGGGATTTGGATTTGTTCTGCTCCGAGTTTTTTAATTGCGTCGCTTGTCGTTTCAAACATGACACGGCCGGTGTAATCCTTGATGTCAATTACCACGCCGTTCAGTTCTGTGGTGTCTGCAAGGTTGATGATTGTGTCAATGGTTTTTGGATTTCCTGCAGACCATGCGGTCAAATATACTGCCTTGACGGTTTGCGGGACAGGTGACAGGCGTTTGGGCTGTTGCGGAGTTGGTTGGGGAGCGACTTTTTGCGCAACGAATGTGATGACTTTTGGAAATCCGAATATGGGCTGTTGTGCATTGTGGTTGCGCAACCCGAACGAAAAAATGCCAATTGAAATCACGGCTCCGAGTCCGAGCGCGAACAATGCAGTATATTTATGTAAGTGAATAATCATGCTGTGGATAGTGAAAAATATAAGGACCGAGAACGGTCTCTAACAAGGCTTACCCCGTTAGAAATAGCCTGCCCTTAAGCCCTACGGGCGCGCTTGAACGCGGGCGAGATTTCTAACGGGGCTTAGGAACTACGCGGTATGTCAAAAATTCAGTGTATCAGTATACCGTGTTTCTTTCCAGCAGCAGCCGACCCGCAATTGGGCTTTCGCGCGGTCCGGATGAACTTTTTCCTACATGAGGATTTTTTATTAGTATGAGCTTGTGAAATTTACCTTCTTTTGCTTAAGCTTCGGAGGGTTTACTCTCCTTCGCGAAAAGCCACGGAATACCAATTATCTACTCCGAATTCCTTTTCTGATTTTTCGTGACAGCCATTCTGAAGCATGAGCGTAGGATGGTAAAATGCAAGCGCGGGTCGTACGGGAAACAGTTGCGGCAAATAAAATATTGATTATTGTTTCCAGCGCGTGTATATGGTATTATGTTTTCATCCCTCACGCCAGAAGACCATGGGCTGTGCCCATGCCTGCACGCCGAAGTGCGTTTTAACAACGCAGGCATGCCTGCACGCCGAAGTGTATTTCGACACGTAGGCGTGGATGAATGACGTTTCGGGATGTCGCCCAAAGTGCGAGAAAGTAGGTACCACGAGCTTCGCACGTGGGGCTCCATTATAAATAAAATGGTTATACGATATGGACAAACGAAATCTCCATTAACTTAGCTCAGTGATTACAAATTTTGGTATACGGATACAAGAAAATAAAGCATTTGCAGACATACTCACTCAATTTGGCACGTTTGTGTGTTGTTTGGAAAATGGTACGGTGCAGGTTCAAAGCCCTGATGGATTCACCGGAGATGTTCCCGCAGAAGTTCTGAAAAAGGCAAAGGAACTATTGCGCGGTATAACTGAGTCAACTGAAATGTCTTAATGCCAGCAAAGTGATATCATCAGACCACGACTATTCAATTCATCAATCATTCAAAACAAACTTTCGTTGCATTATACAGTTGGTTGACTTTATACAAGGTAGTTGTATAGTTAATTAATGCAGTTGTCTAATACCTCGCAAAAAATACTGAGGGTATTCTTCTCTAATCCGGACCGGAGTTTTTATATTAACGAACTCGTCCGCGAAACCGGTCTTTATCCTAACGCCGTTTTTCAGGCGTTAAAAACCTTGGAAAACCAGGGAATTCTTAAATCTTCTCGCAAAGGCAGGCTAAAGCCATATAGCCTTAACCGGTCTTTTGAATTTATTCCGGAGATCAAAAAGATTGTTGGGATAAAGGTGGTGGCTAAACGAACGCAAGTTAAAGACGGGCAAAAGTGGGTAAAAATTCTTAATAGGCAAACTTCGTTTTCTTTTGCATCAGCTTGGACGAAAGGATTGGTTATTGAGATGAGAAAGGTTTATGGAGTATCCATGAGTGCCCTTTGGTATAACAACATCACTTTTGGAGTTTATCATGCTAAAGAAGATTTGATTCTTTTAGGGAAGACGATCTCGAAAAAAATTGATTCTAATCCTAGTTTTGTCAAAAAAGATATTATTCTCTGCCGTCAGGCCTGCGACCGTTTGGTTAATGTTGCCATGAAGATTCCTAAAATAGATCTTACTAAGAAGAGTGATCGGGAAATATTGGGTTTGTTGAAAGTTTTTTACCGGCACTATCTGAAAGTATTTCCTTTCGTTACAGTTCCGCACGGAATAGAGGGTTATTTTGAAAAAAAGATAAGGGAAGAAGTTTCTAATGAGGAAGATGTAAAAATACTTTTATCACCAGTTTCTGCTGAAGATAAGGAGCGCGACAGTGCCTTAAAAATCGCTGTATATGCTAAAGAACAAGGTTTTGACCAGAAGTTTTATCGATTACTGGAAAAACACCGCGAGAATTTCTGCTGGCTTCCTATGTGGAGCATTTATGCCGAACCTTTGACAAAAGACTATTTTGAAAATGAAGTAAAAAATATGCTGGAAAAAGTTGCCAACCCGGCCAAAGAGCTTAAGCGACTCAACAACGAGGGGAATAAGGCAGGAAAAAAATTGGCAAACGTTCTTAAGAAAATTAAAGCCTCTCATACTCTTATTGAAAGAGTAAAGTTCCTCCAGGAATATATTTATTTAAGAATCTACAGAAAAAACGCCATTTGCCAGGCACATTATTACCATTTACCTCTTTTATATGAAGCGGGCTGGCGGTTGGATTTAAATGCAAAAGAAGTAAAACTATTATCTTATGAGGAGATATTGACTGGTTTATCCGTAAATATTAGCAAAGGAAAAGTAAAAAACCTGGTAAAACAAAGACAAAAAGGCTGGGCAATTTTAATGTGGAAAGGAAAAATAAGGACTATTATTGGAACAAA
Organism: Parcubacteria group bacterium CG1_02_44_31; assembly: GCA_001872485.1. Classification (GTDB taxonomy): domain Bacteria; phylum Patescibacteriota; class Minisyncoccia; order UBA6257; family Brennerbacteraceae; genus UBA1567. The sequence goes on along the minus strand of MNWK01000030.1, from coordinate 15,962 downwards.
GGAAATAATTGAAACCATGGAGCGTTTTCAAATTATTTCTCCGGGTTCGGCAATGCAAAGGGCGGTTAAAGGGAACATTGCCTGTCGGGGGAAAGCGATAGGAAAGGTTAAGGTGGTAAGAAAGCTTTCCGAACTTTCTAAAGTGGAAAAGGGAGATATCCTGGTAACCAAAATGACCACTCCTGACTATATGGTGGCCATTAACAAGGCAGCCGCGATTGTTACCGATGAGGGAGGGATAACTTGCCATGCGGCTTTGGTTGCTAGAGAAGCGAATCTTCCCTGCATTATCGGGACCAAGAACGCTACTCAGATTCTCAATGATAATGATCTGGTAGAAGTTGACGCCATTGAAGGAATAGTCAGAATAATGGAAGCAGTTGAAGCGCCAAAAAACATCAAGGTTATACCAGGGAAAACCATTTACAAGGGCAGGGTTCGGGGCCAGGCGAGAATTGTTTTGGACGCTTCTGATTTTCCCAAGGTAAAAACAGGAGATATATTGATCGCCCCCCAAACCACTCCGGAATACCTTTCTTCTCTTTATCGGGTTAAGGGGTTTGTTGTTGACGAGGATTCGTTGACTTCTCATGCCACTCTCTACGGCAAGGCGTTAAAGTTGCCCTCGATTATGGGCACGAACTTTGCCAGGAACGTTATACAGGACGGACAAATGATTGAGCTTGACGCCACCAAAGGATTAGTAAGAAGGTTGAATCAATAGGATGGCGAAGATAATTTGTTTTGTACAATCAAATTAGTTAATATGACTGAACCGGAAAGACGGCTAAGGTTTTTTTAAAACGGTGATATGATTGAATTAAATACCTATGAGGGTTTCTAGGATTATTAAAAAAGTAAAATAATATGCCAAGACAAAAAATTATTTTAAAAGGAATAAGGGCGAGTTATGGTTTAGTTGAAGGAAAAGTAGTAGTTATTAGAACCATAAAAGAGTTTTCAAAGATGAAAAACGGTCGAATTCTTGTCGCCCCTATAACTAGCCCTCCATGGATTTTGGTAATGAGAAAGGCAATCGCTATCGTAACCGATAAAGGCGGTATGCTCTCGCATCCGGCGATTGTCTGCCGAGAGTTTGGAATTCCAGCTGTTGTCGGAACGCAAAACGCCACGCGATTGCTAAAAGACGGCATGTATATTATTGTCGATGGTAACCAAGGAAAAATCTATGCAAAAAGACAATCTTCTTATTGACAAAATGCTTAAGGCTTTTGATAAGGCTGCTTATCAAAGCGGAAAGGTTTTAGACCCTTATGCTTGGTGGCCCATCAACTTCCTTTTTTATTCCCCCTTGTTTGACGAAGTTTCTTCTCGATCGTTCTGCGCAGACTATTTGTTACTAAGGAAATCTAAATCTTTAAGAGAAATTGCCTTGGCATTTCAATATCCTAATGCAGTATGGTTAGCTTTGTCTCGATTCATATCAACGGTGAAAACAGCCAAGCTTAAGAAAAGAGAAAGAATGAAAATAGATTTAGAATTTTTAAAAATGATGAAGTTTTTAATGGTAGGAAGCGTTTTCTGCGAGGACGGACTTAATATTATCTGGAATAAAGAAAGGATTAGGAAAGAGATTAAAAAAGCAGACTGGATTGATACGCGACTTAATCCCAACTTTGCCAAACTATTTGCCCGACTTCATGGGGATCTTTTGAGTCTAGACGAAGCTGTGTTTTGGAACGCAGTCTGCGCCACCAGGGAAACCCACGGACCCTATCCTGTAAAATGGAAAGGTTCTTCTGCTCAGTTGATAGTACGCGAATATTACAATCTAAGAGAGCCTAAGCTCCTTCCTTTTAAAACCCGGTTTCCCTACAAAGCGGTTACAGCTTATACGATTTACAACACGAAAGTCCGTTTTGATTTTCCGGTATTGAATGATTATACCCACAACTTGTCTTTGGTAGAAAATACACTGGCAGTTTTCGGATTTGCCCATAGGGGAAGAAATAAAGAGTTCTTGAATGAAGAAAGATTACTATTTAAGGTCTGTGAAGTCATTGAAAAAGAGGCTTTGAAGATAAGTTTGTGGGCAGAGGGTTTAAGCGAAAAAGAGCAAGTGGTAGAGTCGGTTAAAAGAGTCTATTATCGCATGAGACCAATCTACAAGCTTTTAGGAAAAAAGTGGCAGCCCTCCAAAAGTTTACTGGAAAAGGTTCGAAAAGGGTTTCCTTCTTTTAAGCCGAAGAGATCTGTAATCAAAATGACAAAAGAACGGTTTTACACAATGTGTGACCCCCGGATTGATCCTTAGAATAAATCGTCTTTGTTTGACCATACTGACGTGAAATTGGTTCCAGATTTTCAGAATGGAAGGATTTGAGTTATGCCGCTATTCTTGCCCGAGAATTCAAGATTTCCTGTATAATTGTGACAAAAATTGTGGCGAGGGTATTTAAAAACGGGATTTGCTAGGAGTTAATGCAGAAAAAGGAATCGTGAGAATTTTGGAAAAAGCAAAATGAAATTCATAAAAACTTTCAAAGAAATAAAATTATGAAAAGAGCAAAAATAAAATGGATTGAGACTATTACCAGAGAGGCTAGTTTGCCTGTGGAAATTCATGACTTAGAGGGGGAAAGGGACATTTATCTTAAAAAGTTAGGTGCTGGGATCAAGAACAAAATATATTTTCCTCAAGGCGATAAGCATACATATTTTTTCTACAAAGAAGAATGGGAAGAATTTGCGAAAAGAATTATAAATAAAATAAAAAACAATAAGAATTGGTTGAAAAGAGAAACAGATAATATCTATAAAATTTGCAGTGAGTGGCTTAAGGCGTTTCAAGTTATATCAAGGTTGGATTTAAGCAAGATAGCAAATAGTCAGCTTTATCAATATTATAAAAACTATGGATATGGACGGAGCAAGTTTTCCTTTGGTTTGTACGCACCGCTAGTAATTGAGAAATTTCTTGAAGAAGAAACGAAGAATGTGTTAAACGAAGAGTTAAAATCCAAAGATAAGCAAAATCTTTTTGAGAGATATTGGCAAGTAATAACGACAAAAACTAAATTGAATGCGGTTGACGAAGAAAGGATTAATTTACTAAAAATAGCAATCAAATACAAAAAGAAGGGAAAAATTGATAAGGAAATTAGCGACCTGCTTCAAAAACACACAAGAAGGTTTTACTGGTTGCCACACTATGCTTTATCGCTCCCGATATGGAGCAAAGAATATTTTACGAAGAATCTGAAGAATACCCATAATCCCGAAAGAGAGTTAGAAAACACATTGGACAAAATAAAACAGGGTGAAAGAACATTTAATAAGGTCAAAGAAGAATTCAAGGATAATAAAAGGTTAGTACAACTTATTAATCTTACCCAAGAATATTTATATCTAAGAACTTATCGAACGGATATATTAAGACAGGCTTTTTGCCACATAACGCCTTTTCTGAAAGAATTATCAAGAAGAGCAAAATTAGAGTTCAATGATGTGTTATTCTTAACCCCCTATGAGATCAAAGCGTTTCTCCTTCAAAATATATTCCCGGATTCAAAAGAAATAGAAAGACGTAAAAAGCACTATGCTATCGTTATGAGAAACGGGATTATCGAAGTGGTTAGCGACGAGAAAGAACTTGCCGAAATTAAAAGAGAGTTAGAAGAGAAGATTGAAACAGAGGCCTTAAAAGGAACTACGGCTTACCCAGGAAAAGTTAAGGGAAGGGTCAGAGTAATAAAGATTGTTAAAGATGTCCAAAAATTACAAAAAGGCGAGATATTGGTGGCATCTATGACTACGCCGGACATGACTATAGCGATACATAAAGCAACGGCGATTGTAACCGATGAAGGAGGCATCACTTGTCATGCTGCAATATGCTCAAGAGAGTTAAAAATCCCTTGCCTCATCGCTACGAGAAACGCAACCAAAGTGTTAAAGGATGGAGATACAGTGGAAGTAGATGCTGATATTGGAACCGTTAAAATCTTAAAAAAAGCAAAATGAAATTCATAAAAACTTTCAAAGAAATAAACAGGCGAGATATTAAGATTGCCGGGGGAAAGGGGGCTAATCTTGGAGAGTTAGCGTTTATCAAAATGCCCGTGCCACCCGGTTTTGTAGTTTTGGCCTCGGCCTTTGAAAGATTCTTAAAAGAAACGGATATAAACGTGGAAATAAAGGCAATGTTGAACAGAATCAATATTGAGGATTTAGAATCGGTGGAAGAAAGCGCAGAAATTATCAGGAGATTGATTATGGAAGCAGAAATGCCCAAAAGCATTGAAAAAGAAATTATGGATTCGTTTGAAAGATTAGGAGCAAAATATGTTGCCGTCAGAAGTTCGGCTACAGCTGAAGATTCAAAAATTGATTCTTGGGCCGGAGAGCTGGAAACCTATTTGAATACGGCAAGAAAGGACTTGATCAAGAATGTTAAAAAATGCTGGGCTTCCCTTTTTGCTCCCAGAGCCTTGTTTTATCGGGTAAAAAAAGGCCTAAAGAGAAAGAAAGTAAGCGTGGCGGTGGTCGTCCAAAAAATGATCCAATCCGATGTTTCCGGCGTCTGTTTTACCGTGCATCCGGTGACAAAGGATAAAAACCAAATGGTAATTGAGGCTTGCTGGGGCTTGGGAGAGTTATTGGTTTCCGGCCAGCAGACCCCGGACACTTATGTGGTTGAAAAGAATTCTCTTAAGGTCTTGGATATAAACAAAAACCCGCAAGATAAAATGATTGCTCTGGATAAAAGCGGGAATAAAATAACTCCCGTTTTAGACGCCAAGAGAGACAAACAAAAGCTTTCAACCGTTCAGATAAAAACAATAGCGAGAATATCAAAAAGAATAGAGGAACATTTTGGCGAACCACAGGATATTGAGTGGACGATTGGGGGTGGCAAACTATTTATTGTTCAGTCTCGTCACATCACCACTCTTTAGCGAGTTGTTTTGAGGATACTTTTTTTGTAGGAAGCTAAGTTTTTCACAAATACAGAATTGGGTGGCATTATACACGGGGTTGATTTTTTCAATTTTTGTGCTACAATAGGGACAAGTGAGCGTATTCCCAATTAGCTCTTTTGAGCGGAAAGGGAACTCCAAGAGTTATGTATCGAACCTCCGACGTAAGTCGGGGGTTCGATTTTGTGGAGACTCGCGCGTTTATGGAATATTACATAGGGCGTTTTGCTGCGGCACATATGGTCTTTTTCTATTCAGGTTGTTCGCTGGACGAACACCCCGTTATTGTTCCGCAAGGCAGAACTGGTACTGGGGTGTATAAAATCCGCGGTCAGTACGGGATGGATTTACGCCTTGCAATCCCTATCGGAAGTTTGCTCCAAAAGTTATGATTTTAAGTGAGCGCTGTCCGATAGGGATTGCAAGGCGCAAGATATGTATATATTTTGCCGTGTGCGGATATGAAAGTCAACCCCGTAGTAGATTTTTAACAAGCTTCGCAATTCGCGTTTTCAACTTTTTAACGTAGGTCAAAAAATCACTACAGGGTCAATTCGTTGTTCAGGTGATACCACAATGTAATGGCTTCAATGCCCCTGGGTAATAGTGTTAACTATTTTTTCAACTTCATATAACGCGTACGTGCATAGACACATAATGTATGGGTATAGCTCGTAAATGGTAATTGTTGATTCTGTAATATACCTGTTGATTTCGTTAATTCAGAGAAAGGGTCGCTCAATGTGTCACCCTTTGATGTTCATTGTGCATCTTTGCCGCATGGTACAATGAGATGAATGAATATGAAAATCAAACAAAATATTTCTCTCAAGCGCTATACCACACTCGGTATCGGCGGACCCGCTGAATATTTTTGTTGCGTAAAAACGTTGTCTGAATTAAAGCAGGCGTTTATGTTTGCCAAACAAAACGTATTGCCTGTTACCGTGATGGGCGGCGGCAGTAATGTGTTGATAGCCGATGCAGGGGTGCAAGGCTTAGTGATATGCGTTGCGCATGATACATGTGTGATCAGCGGCAACCGTATTGTTGTCGGTGCCGGAATGTCTCTGGATAAACTGGTTGAGATGTCGGTCAAAAAGAATTTACGGGGATTGGAAAATTTGAGCGGCATTCCGGGAACGATTGGCGGAGCGATTTACGGAAACGCCCGCGCATTTGGTGGGAGCATAGGTGATATGGTCCGCCAGGTGGTATTTTTTGACTGCAACGGCGTTAAAAAATCATTTTCTCAAGATGCGTGCGGATTTTCATATGGTACAAGCGTGTTCAAACAGAAACAGGGTGAAATGCCCGGTGTGATCTGGCAAGTAGAGCTGTTTCTTGATGTTGGTTCAAACATGCCATGGGAAAAGATGAATTTGCGTCAAGCAATTATAGCGTATCGCAACGTTCGATATCCTCCAAAGAACAAAAGCGCCGGATGTTTCTTTGGCAACGCAGCTGCTGGAATGTTCAGTCCGAATTTTTTAAGCAAACTTCCTCGTTTTGCCAAATCGCAAAAGGAAATAGGCGCGGGTTATTTGTTAGAGCAAGCCGGGGTTGCGGGAAAAAAGATTGGCGGTGCGCAAATTATGCGGCATCAAGCAAATTATTTCGTCAATGCGGGTTCTGCGACCGCCCTGGACGTGATAAAGCTTGCACAATTCGCTCAAAAGAAAGTTTTTGAACGATTCGGCGTCCGTTTGCAGCACGAAGTGCGATTAATGGGTTTTGACCGCGACCCGTTTGCGGAATCTTGCCCGCAAGTGTCTGGAGCGTAAGCGACTGGCAGGCAAGAGTTTTTCATTTTTTGCATTCTGTTTTTGTCGCGCATTGATTTTTTTCATGTGTGTGAGTTATCCACACTTGCCAAACTTTTTTTGCGTTCTACAATTGATAGCAAGAAGCACATTGCATTTTATATTTTTGTTTCTTTTCATAATCAAGCGTGCAAGTCGAACGCTTGCAATTAATTCTTTGCGCGTAAGCGCGTAAACATATTTACATCTATGTCAGCAAAGAAGAGAAAGGCGGCCAAGAAAGTGGCAAAGAAGCCTGCAAAGAAGGCAAAGAAGGCAAAGAAGGCACGAAGGGCTCGCTAACTTTGTTCTCACCAGTCCCTTACTTGTATTCTTGATTGTGCGCAATCAAGGCCGCAAGCAAGGGACTGGTTTTTTGTTCCCGTTCCACGCCCTTGCCCCCACACCAAAATTTGGCATGAGGGGCTTGCCCCGTTAGAAGTCGCGAACGCTCGTCTTTTATGTCATATATATTTGTGCCATTACAATAATTATGATATATGATATAATGCTGCCTCTTGTGGTAAAATATCATGGTCTTCGCAAGAACAAAGTTCTTGCGAAGACGAAGCCCATAAATAACAATGACCAAGAAGTGTTTTTAACACTCTTCTGCTACAAAATTTAATAGCAGACTTCTAACGTGGTGCATGGACGCAATACGCTATGAGGATTAAATTTTCATTCCGAAAAATCAACGTCACCCAGGCGTTGAAGGATTATATTATTCAACGGTTTGAAAAAGTTGCGCGCGCGGCAGAGCGGTATGATGGCGATCCGTTGTTTGAATTTTCCGCTCATCGTGTCACGCAGCATCGCGAAGGTGATGTGTTTGAGATAACTGTGACCGTGCGTGCGCCGCGAAAAATTTGTGTTAATACCGAGCGTGCGGCAGACATGTATTTTGCGATAGATAAAATAGCTCTTGAGCTTGTGCGTCAACTTGAACAGGGAAAGGGAAAACCAATTGAACGCTGGCGCCGCGCCGCGCGCAAATTCAAAGAAATACTTCTGCGCCAAACTCCGAAAGAGTAGTTGTTAGTTATTCGTGAAGTTTTTATTGAAAAAATTTTTCCCCGATGCAAATGCGCGCGCAATTCACGCGCTTGTTCCTGTGCTTGAACGTATCAATGCGCAAGAATCGGAAATTGAAACGCTATCAGATACCGGGCTTTTGGAAAAAGGCGCGCATATGCGGAAGCGCGCGCAAAGCGGCGTCGCGCTGGCGGATATGATTATTGAAGCATTTCCGCTTGTCAGGGAAGCAGGGAAGCGAACGCTGAAACAGCGGGCGTTTGATGTGCAGATTATGGGCGGCATCGTGCTGGCGCAAGGCAAAATCGCAGAAATGAAAACAGGTGAAGGGAAAACGCTTGCGGCGACGTTTCCCGCGTATGTTCACTCGCTTTTTGGCAAAGGCGTGCACGTGGTGACGGTTAATGATTATCTTGCTCAGCGCGATACGGTGTGGATGGGGCAGATTTATCATGCGCTCGGGGTTTCTGTGGCGTGTTTAGTGCATGACCATGCCTTTTCTTATGACCCTGATTATCAGGAGAGCATAAAACCAAAATCCCAGGAACGCGCTGATGACCGCGCCCGGGATACTGAAGGAGGTTTTAAGATATTTCACGAATATTTGCGCCCGATTTCACGCCGTGAGGCATATGCTGCGGATATCACGTACGGGACGAACAATGAGTTCGGATTTGACTATTTACGCGATAATCTCGTTTATGCTGTCGAAGAAAAAGTCCAGCGTCCGTGCGCATTTGCCATTATTGATGAAGTGGACAGCATTCTTATTGATGAATCGCGCACGCCGTTGATTATTTCCGCGCCGGACCAGGACGCGGGGAAATTGTACCGCGAATTCAGCAAATTGGTGCCTCGTCTCAACAAAGAAACGGATTACACCATTGACGAGAAACACAAACTCGTTTCTTTGACCGAACAAGGAATTGAGCGCATGAGCGAATTGCTCGGCAGAAACGTGTATGAGGAAAATAATCTCATTTTAGTTCATCATCTTGAAGAGGCGTTGAAAGCCAATTTGCTGTTTCAGCGCGACAGGGATTATGTGGTCAAAGATGGGGGCGTGATTATCGTGGATGAATTTACGGGGCGGCTGATGTTCGGCAGAAGGTATTCCGGGGGGCTTCATCAGGCGCTGGAGGCAAAAGAAAAAGTGAGAATTCAAGAAGAAAGCAGGACCTACGCGACGATCACGATTCAAAATTATTTTCGCATGTATCCAATTCTTTCCGGTATGACCGGCACTGCTATAACATCAGCTGAAGAATTTCATAAAGTGTATGGATTGGATGTCATAGCGATTCCGACCAATAAACCAATGATAAGGATTGGTTTGCCTGACAAAATCTTTTTAACCGAACAAGGAAAATTCAAGGCGCTGGTTCAGGAAATCAAGGAGCGCCACGAAAAAGGTCAGCCGGTGCTGGTCGGCACAATTTCCATTGAAAAAAATGAATACCTGTCAAAACTATTGAGTCGTGAAGGTATTCCGCATGAAGTATTGAACGCGAAAAATCACGAACAAGAAGCGCATATTATTGCGCAAGCAGGCAGGCGCGGCGCAGTCACCGTTGCCACAAATATGGCTGGCCGCGGCGTGGACATTATTTTAGGCGGAAATCCAGCTTCAGAACAAGAATCAACAGAGATATGCGATATGGGCGGCCTTCATGTCATAGGCACAGAGCGCCATGAAGCGCGGCGTATTGATAACCAGTTGCGCGGCCGTTCGGGCAGGCAGGGAGACCATGGGTCAAGCCAGTTTTTCGTTTCTATGGAAGATGATTTGATGCGCATTTTCGGGTCAGATCATATGAAACCGTATATAACTAAATTAGGAATCAAGGAAGACGAGGCTATTGAGCATGCGTTTGTGAGCCGCGCGCTTGATTCCGCGCAGGCAAAGGTGGAAGGTTTGTATTTTGATGTGCGCAAGCATGTGCTGGAGTACGATGACGTGTTAAGCAAGCAGCGTCAAGCTTTTTACCGCAAGCGCGACGAAATGCTTGCATTAACATTGGATGGTGCGCACAGCATGATGCGTACTGTTGTGTCGCAAAGCGTTGACCGCATTGTTTCGTTTTATAACGCATCAGGGCAGACAGAAGCTGACTTCATACATTCGCTTGGGTCGTTGATAAAGCTTCCGCTGGATTTTACGGAGCGTATCAAGGGCCAACATACGGATGATGTAGCAGGAGCGATTGAACGCGTATGTTTGGGTATGATTGAGGCGCGTGAGATAGAAGATACGGAACAATTCGTACGAGCATTTCGTGTGAACGCGCTTCGCGTGTTTGATACATTGTGGGTTGACCATTTGGAAATGATGGAGCATTTGCGCGACACGGCAAATCTTCGTTCATACGGCCAGCATGATCCGCTGGTGGAATATCGCAAAGAAGGGTATCGAATGTTCAGGGATCTTTTAGACCAAATTGATTTTCAGCTGTTTGCGGTCATAATGCGTTTGGCGCAGAGACACCATGATGCATATCAAACTTGAAAAATTTGAAGGTCCGTTGGAATTGCTCGCGGAATTGATTGAGTCGCAAAAACTCTCTGTGACCGATGTGGCGCTTGCTGCCGTGACTGACCAGTATCTTGAAGCAGTGGGCGAGCTGCAGCATCTTTCTATGAACGAGCTGGTTGATTTTTTGGTTGTGGCGTCCCGATTGCTTCTCATCAAATCAAAAGCGCTTTTGCCAACAATAGAACTCTCGCCTGAAGAAGAACAGGAAGTTGTTGCATTGAAATACGCGCTGCAGGAGTATCAGCGTTACAAGGAAAAAACGCGCTATATTCAGGAGCGCGCGAAAAGTCCCGTGGGAATTATCGCGCGGACGCTATGGCAAGGCCGTCCGGTCTCATTTGTTTCTCCTCAAGGTTTTTCAATAACTATGGCAAATGAGCTGTTTGCAAAATCGCTTGCAATATGGGAGCGGTTTGTTCAACCGAAGGAAAAGCAGGTTTTGGAGCGTGCCGCAAGCATTGAGCAGAAAATCCAAGAAATCATTGGCCGCATTCAAACGCATGCCCGCACGACCCTGCGCGTGTTAGTCAATGGTTCAAAAAAGAAAGGAGAAATCATTGTGGCGTTTTTAGCTTTGCTTTTTTTGTTCAAGAAAAAAATGATATACTTGGAGCAAACGGACGAATCATCGGATATCGTGGTGAAAAATGCAGCAACTCAACACGAGACATCCGTGTTCGGAACGTAATTTGTGTATGGAAGAACAAGAATTGCAATTCATACAATCAAAAATAGAAGCGCTGTTATTTGCGTACGGCGAGGCGTTGGACGCAAAGCGCATTGCAGATGCCGTTGGTATTTCCGAAGCGGATGCGCGCCGCGCGTGCGACGCGCTGGCGCAAAAGTACGAGCGAGATGCGTCTCAAGGGTTGTGCATGGTGCGGCATGACGATGCGTACCAACTGGGCACGAAGTCAGAACACTATGCTTTGATTGATGCGTGTATCAAACAGGATTTTCAGCAAGACCTCAGCCGCGCGAGTTTGGAAGCGTTAAGCATTGTGTTGTATCGGGCGCCCATTTCGCGCGCGGAAATTGATGCAATCCGCGGAGTTAATTCAAGTTTTATTGTGCGCAATTTGCTTTTGCGCGGACTGGTGGAACGCGTACCCGATACAAAAGGGCATCATATATTTTTATATAAACCGACCATAGCGCTTTTACAGCTTTTAGGCATTTCATCGCGTGAATCGCTTCCTGATTTTGATACGCTGAAAAAAAGGTGCGATATGCTGTTCGAACAAAACGCGGAAAGCGAGAACGATATTGTTCAAACAACCGCTCCCGTACAATTCCGCTATGGCGGGATATACGGCGCAAGCGAACAAAACCAAGACGGGAAAATAACATGAGTGCGCGGTTTCGTACTATATATGTATATGCAGGCGCAATATGCGTGATGATTTTTATGTTTGTTTTGGCAAACAGCCGCCGCGGCTTGCCTGCGCGCGGCGTGGCAAGCCCCAAACCGATTGCGCCGGCGCAGTCGGTTTCGTATCCATTGGTAACGTATTTTCCTTTGTTTTCTCGCGTGCAGGATTTGGGAAATCAGGCCCCGCGCGAGAATGCGCTGTTTCCCGATGTGTACGCGCAATCAGCAGGATTGTATAACGTATCTGCTCAAAATCCCGTGTGGGAATACCGCGCCGATGCCCGGGTTGGAATTGCGTCGGTTACAAAACTTATGACCGCGCTCTTGGTTAAAGAATATGGGGATGGCAAATTGTTTACCATTGCGACAAGCGATTTAGCAATTGAATCGGTTAACAAGGATTTGCGTTTAGGAGACCAATTTACCGCAAACGAAGTCATGCATTTTTTACTCATCGCGTCTGATAACGCGCTTGCCCATGCGGCGCAAAGAACGTTGTTTGACACCCAAGCTGATGCGTTTGTTTCCCTGATGAACCAGACCGCAATTGATTTAGGCATGACTGCCACGCATTTCTCAGATGCAATCGGATTGGGTGACAATGTTTCAACTGCTTCTGACCTTGCGCGTTTTGTGCAATATGTGTTGGCTCATCATCCTGACCTGTTTTCGTTTTCACGTTACGCGCATTTGACTATGATTACCGAGCAAGGCAGGACGTTCACGTTAACCAATACGAATCAACTCATCAGTCAGATTCCGGGTTTTGTTGGTTCCAAAACCGGATACACGCCTGAAACAGGTGGAAGCTTGCTTGTGGTGTTTGAAACTCCGCGCGGAACGCTTGCAAGCATCGTGTTGGGGTCTCCGGATAGGTTTGGCGACACATCGCGCATATTGTCGTGGTATTGGAATCATCTATCTGATACAATGAAGGCACAAGAGTAATTGCCTGTGTATCCCCGTAGTAGATTTTCAACATCCACCTTCGGTGGAATATGAACGAGTTGAAAATGCGCTACGGCATGATATTTCAAAAATAATCCAATCGTAATTCATAAAAAATTAGGATTCAAGATTCAAGATTTAAGCTTCAAGTTTCAGGGTTCAGGATTCAAGATTTAGGGTTTATGATTTGTTTAGGATTTTCCGCCATAGGCGGATCAACCTCTGGCTGAAGAAATTAGGATTTAGGATTTAAAAAATGGTAGAGCCATTTATACAAATCATTCGTTTTGTTTTCGTAGTGCTTGTTGCATTTGGCGTTGGTATGGTGCTTGTGGTACCCGTTGAAAAAATCATCACAAAACTCAATAGCAGAAAGCATATTGCTAAGCAAGGAGCGCCGATTTTCAGTCAGATGCATGCGGCAAAAGAAGGCACGCCGGTGATGGCGGGTATGATTGTTTGGGGAACCGTGGTGGTGCTTGTCATTGTGTTTTTTATTTTTTCAAAATCATTTGACGGATTTTGGGGCCAAGTTTCGTTTTTAAACCGTTCGCAAACGTATTTACCGCTCGCCATGATGGTGATTGCCGCCCTAGTCGGCGCTGCTGATGATATCGCAGGAATTGTTAAATTCCGGGGCAAGAATGGATTTTCCATGAAAGAGCGCTTGGTTCTTTTTACTGCTGTTGCGCTTATCGGTGCGTGGTGGTTTGCGGCAAAGCTCGGCTGGGACGTGTTGCATATTCCGTTTTTGGGTGACGTAACAATTGGCATTATTCCCTATGCTCTTTTTTTCATTATGGTCGTTGTTGCAACATCGTTTTCTCTTGATTTAACGAATGGGCTTGACGGTTTGGCAGAGGGTGTGGCGTTGGTTGCGTTGTCGTGTCTTGCAGTGGTGGCGTTTGCTGAAGGCCGTTACGACTTAGCCGTGTTTACCGGAAGTTTGATAGGCGGGTTGGTGGCATTTTTGTGGTTTAACATTTATCCTGCGCGGTTTTTTATGGGCGACACAGGAGCAATGTCGCTTGGCGTAGTGATCGCCGTCATTGCGCTTTTGACGAACACAGCGCTTTTGCTTCCGTTTTTTGGATTTGTTATGGTGCTTGAATCCCTGACTGATATTGTTCAATTGACTTCAAAAAAGTTCTTTAAGAAAAAAGTTTTTATTTCCGCTCCGCTTCACCATCATTTTGAGGCGCGCGGGTGGCCAGAGCCGCGCGTAACCATGAGGTTTTGGATTGTATCCGGTTTGGCAGCCGGATTCGGCATGATTATCTTTTTCGTGGATAAGTTTTTGCTTAAGTAAAGCGTTTATGGCTGACATTTTTATTATTCATGGCGGCAAACCCTTACAAGGCGAGATTGCCATTCGCGGTTCCAAAAATGCGACATTGCCGATTTTTGCCGCATCAATGTTAAACCGCGGCTCTACGCGGCTTGAAAACGCGGCAATGATTCAGGACGTGTTCAAACTCGGCGAGATTTTAAATGCCTGGGGCGCAAAAACGCAAATCAATAGCCATACAATAACGATTAACGCAGGCGCATGCGCGTCCGTGTTCAGCAATACTCAAGCAGATGCGTTAGTGCGCAAACTCCGCGGCTCGGTTTTGTGTATTGGTGCAATGCTTGCGCGGTTCGGGGAAATACGGATTCCGCTTCCAGGCGGAGATACTATTGGCGCGCGTCCGCTTGATGCGTTATTTGACGGGCTTCGCGCTTTGGGCGCGTGTATTGAACAAAATAAAGATGTGCTGGATATTTGCGCTCCGCAAGGACTGCACGCTGCGAAAATCGTTTTGAAAGAAACAAGCGTTACCGCAACTGAAGCGTTGATGATGGCATCTGCGGGCGCCGAAGGAACAACTATTATCAAGCTTGCCGCGACCGAGCCGCATGTGCAGGATTTGGGAGCGTTTTTGCAAAAACTCGGCGTGCGTATTGAGGGGTTGGGCACGAGCACGATTATTATTCACGGCATTGATGCGTCCGCGATACGCATGGATGTTACGCATGCGATTATTTCCGATTCTGATGAAGCAGTGAACATTGCGGTGTTGTGCGCGGCAACGCGGTCCGAAGTTCAAATTTCAAACATCAACCCTGATTTTATTGACGCGGGTATATTACAATTGCAACTCATGGGGGCGAACATTGAGTTCGGAGATACATGGACGCGTGTGCACAAGCCCGCGGACATTTATCGCGCGGCGAAAATCCAATGCGGTTTGTACCCCAAATTGATGTCGGACCAAGTGCCGCCGTTTGCATTGCTTGCCACGCAAGCGCAAGGCGTATCTATGATTCAGGAATGGATGTATGAGGGCAGGTTGGGATACGTGAATGAGATTATCAAAATGGGTGCAAATGCCATTATCATGGACCCGCATCGCGCGTTGATTGTGGGGCCGACAGTCCTGCGCGGCGCGGAATTGAAAAGCCTGGATATTCGCGCAGGTATAACTATGATTATTGCGGGTTTAGTTGCACAAGGCGAAACAACGATTCTTGACGCGCATATTATTGATAGGGGATTTGAACAAATTGAACAGCGTTTGCAGCAAATCGGCGCTGATATCGTGCGAAAACAAGTGTAAAAAATTGTCTGGGAATTGCAAATTTGCTTGACGCACAACACATCAAGCAGATTTTTCTTTTTGTAAAAATGTTTGTGGAATTATACCCTGTAGTGAAAATGCGACTGCCTTAACAAGAGAATTCATAAATAAATGCATACAAATCAAGTGGCATGAATTATGTTGTTTATAAAATGAAATCAGAAATACGGCATCAAATTCTGTCGCATTTCTACTACGGGGTATACAACCCTGCCAGAACTTTTTTGCTTGCTTGTCCGAATTTGTCAGTTGGCGGAAAAGGAGAGAACGGGACTAAGATTTATGGCGCGTGGCCGAATCCGTTGGCAAAATTCCTGAAAGTTTGATTGTGGTGCTCTATTCTGAAAATAGTTCGAACATTTTTTGCCGCCTGCGGCGGCAAAGATACGTCTGCCTGATTGGTGCGGCTCGCCCGCAAGCGGGCTCGCCGCGTTCTTTGACAATTTCAAGTTTTTCTTTGGCGGCAAATTCTTTTAGCTCAGCAAGCTGAACCTCGGATAGACAGGACTTATTCTTTTGGTTTGACAGCTATAAATTTAACGCTGACTATTTTCCCTTGCATTTGGGCTAGTTTTTCTTCCGAAAAAGTAGGAGAAAATTTTTTACCCGGGCAACTTGCCATTTCATCTAATTCTTTTGGGCCAAGAATATGGCGAGCTATAACTTTAAGTTGGCCACATCCTATATCCTGAACTATTTTAAAATACTCAT
>MNWK01000023.1 GCA_001872485.1 Parcubacteria group bacterium CG1_02_44_31 | reverse complement strand
TCGTCTTTTCATATAGCCCGATTGAAGAATTGAAAGAAGCGGCATCGCTTGTACTGCATAAGCAAGAATATGCTCATTTGCGCTCTGTTGTATGGCCATCCGTAAGCCGTTTTATTTCATTTGATAGAAACGCCAATAAAGAAATAAAACGCCTGGAATCTATCTGGTTGCGGGTAGCAAACGATACGAATCAGGCCTTTCACGACTTAAGCATAAAAGATCTGGGTAATGTTACGTGCTATGTTCACGGCATTTCATGCGAGGGTTGGTTTAATGTAAACAAAAATGCTATCCATGTACGGACCACAAATGTTGTTAATAATGATGAACGAGAACTGATTGAAACGATCATCCATGAATTACTGCATTTGGCAACATACCGGCAGGAACTGACATATGAACAAAGAGAAAAAATCGTTGACGAATACCTGAACAAGCCGCAATTTAAAAAGATCCTTGGCCGGACGTAATAGATATATGAAAGAGGGGATTGGCGTCGGCCCTGACAATATTTTCCAGGCCCATTATTCGTTTCCTATTGGAAAAATAAAAAATATGGAGATTCCTTCAAGTCTAAAACGGCTATATCGGCATTGGAATTTCCATACCAAACACAATACAACGCCACGAAAAGAGATGGGGCAGAAAATACCCGATAATATTAAACAGTTTATTCGCGAACGGATAGCAATCTGGAAACGTAAAACTGTAGGCAAGCAGCCGCCATACACAACAGACCTTATTCTCGCACGTTACCGTTTTTGCAATATCTTTCGTGAGTTTGATCGGCAAACCATTACTTTTCATACCTTACTGAATCCATATAGGAATAATTTTCCTTTATGGCTTTTGAATATGTTTTATTGCCGTATGGTAGCAAGGCCTGAAACCATACAAACCCTGAGCCTTCTTTCATTTGACAGCATAAAAAACAAACAGCTCCTGAATCGATTCGCGAAACTTCCACGACCACGTTTCGGCAACGCATACGTATTTCCTGTTAGTGCTATCCAAAAAAGTAAAACACCGACCAGAGAACTATTCATAACGAAATACCTGCCGACCGTTATTCCTGCCATAGCAAAAGAAATACAATCATGGAAACGAAAATCAGTTTATGATGGCTTACAAACGATTCTTCCTATTTTCGGATTTAATCTTTCCTTTTTATGGACAGAAGTACTTATCGATACGGCATATCAATTTCCGGAGTATATTAATCTTTTTGCGCAGTTTCCCGCAGGACCCGGTTCATTACCGACACTACGCAAAATAAACCCTGGTCGTAACCCATCGTTATTGGTAGACGATTTAGCATCTTTGCCGTTTAAAACTGGGCTGACTTATCGCGGAAAACCGATCCAACTATCTGCCGAAAATTGGGAGGGGATTGGATGCGAATATCGCAAATATACCAATCTCAAACAAGGAAGAGGGAGAAGGCGAATATACAGAACGCCAATTTGATACCGCCCGAAAACGAACGGCAATAAAAGCAATAAGGGGTTGCGCTACAGAAACGCACTTGACTTTTTGCTATTAACCTGCAATAATTTGGTTAATAGGAAAAATGTAGGAAATATGCGGAAAAACAGTACATTCACCATTACCGAGGTTGCGCAAATGCTTGGCATGAGCAGGGTCGCTGTATTCAAAAAAATCAAACAGGGCAAATTGAAAGCAATAAAACGCGACGGGAAATATAACATCTCAAAAACGGAATTCAACCGCGTATTTGATCATACAACCCTGACCGAACAACAAAAGAGGGTCATCGACCAAGGAATAAAACGAACGGTTGCCGAATACGGAGAAGCATTAAGATTGCTTGGTCAAGAATGAAAACGCAAACAATCACTCTTGCAGAAGTCGAGTACATCGCGCACCAAACAGCACGAGAGATGATGGAATACGACGAACCAATACCGAGCTTTGGTTCACGATTTCCCAATGTACTGGAAAGTTGTTTGGCGGTTCCGTTTCAACGATTCAATCAGCGCGATCTCTACAAAGGATTTCTTGCCAAAGCATCTGTTTTGTTTTACCTGATGATAAAAAATCATCCCTTTCAAAATGGAAACAAAAGAATCGCCATGACTACGCTGTTCGTTTTTCTGATTAAGAATAAAAAATGGCTGAAAGTGGATAACCAAAGTTTATACAATTTCGCCGCATGGGTTGCGCAAAGCCCTGCGGACTTACAAAAAGATGTTATTACCGGCATCGAACGATTTTTGAAAAAATACCTTGTCCCGTTACGCGCACAGTAGGGGATAAACCTAATTCTAATTTGACGCGGTCCGAAAACGAATATTTGCAATAATGCTATTTTTGTGTTTTTATATATACAGTTATTTGACAATCGAATAAGCGAGTTTCTATTCTAACTTACCCTAGACCTCAAGAAAGGAGGACACCAGTATGTTGTACAAAGCGCTAAACGCACCCTTAACCGTACATCTTGAAATCGATACCGAATGCAATCAGATATGTCGCCATTGCTATAATTTCTGGCGAGCAAGACAACCGCGTCTGCGGATACGTCTTTCGGAACCCCTTAGTATTCGCATGGCTGATCAATTACAGAAATATAACGTTTTCCACGTCATTCTGACCGGCGGCGAACCATTCATGAACGCAAAAATTATGTTCTTGTTGATGGACGAGCTCACGAAACGCAGTATAACCTTCAGCCTGAACTCGAACGTTACACTGCTTACGCCAGAGCTGGCAGCCATTGCAAGGCAGAAAGGACTGTATTCGGTCCTTACGTCGTTTCTCTCGTACGACCCAGCAATGCACAATTTTCTCTCGAGCACTAAGGGATCGTTCGACAGGACGATACGAGGGATTAAAATTGCGCAGGATGCAGGACTAAATGTTGCAGCCAACATGGTAGTGTCGCGATATAACTTGTCGCATGTCCAGCGAACAGGGATGTTCCTTGGTGAACTGGGTATTACCACGTTCTCAGCGACACGCGTTATACCACCCCGTCAATGTGACGCGGCACTTCTCGAAGAATTGACGCTGGGCAACGACGACATCAGGTCAATCGTCAGCCAATTACTGTTCCTAAAAGAACAAGGGACACATATTGATTCGTTAGTACCGTATCCCGCATGTTTCTTCGACAGTAAAGAGTCCTGGGCGCCGTTCAGATCAAGAACGTGTTCAGCCGGGAAAACCTCTGTGGTGCTAGCGGCAAACGGAATGGTCCGAGCATGTCCGCATCATGAAAAAGAGTACGGGTCTCTTCAACTCGAAGAATTAGGGACGATTTGGTCGCACATGGATGAATGGCGCGACGGCTCCCAATTACCAAATATATGTAAATCATGTTCGCTTTTTGCGGCATGCGGAGGTGGATGCCGTATGGCCTCAAGAGACGGCAGTGTATGCGGAGATGATGTAATCGCAGATGCACAAAAACAAAAAATCGACATCTCGCGACCGTCATCGCCAATCACGCTTACCGGAACCACGCAACTCCGCGTAAAGGTTAAGTGCCGCTTCCGGAAAGACGACGTCATGGGCGTGATAAACACCGGTGGCCTGCAGAATACTCTCGTTGCTCCCGAAACACTTGATGTCTTCAAGGGCATACACGACGAAGGATCAACCTTTACGCCAGACTCCTTACGTACGACCCACTCAATTATAATGCCAGAAGAACAATACCTTAATCGATACAATCTATGCTTTATCATATCCAACAAATAAAGGACATGTTTATCGAACGCGTGTACAAAAAGGCCCTGAAAGACTTGGGCGATTTTTACGGAATAAAACGGTCTATCGATCCGCCGCGCGTCATTATAGTGGACGATCGGAAAACAATAGATTTGTTAAAGGGAAAAAAGACAGGGCGCTGGCTGGTCGGCTGGACCGATGGCCGAAGAAGCGTTTATATCTTAAATCGTGCAAACTTTAAAAAAGAGAGTGACCATACATATTCCAAAGAATATTACGCTTGCCTTATAAAGCATGAACTGAGTCATTTATTTTTTAGCATACTCTCTGGCAGGGGAGTAAGCGCGAGATGGTTGCAGGAAGGAGTGGCAATCTATACCGCTGGACAGTTGAAGCTAAAAAAACGGCCTGAAAAGCTTATTTCTTTTTTGAACTATTACGATACTGACGGTGACGCCCTATACAGCGAAGCTGGATTTGCAATTGAAGCATTGGTAAAGAAATACGGAAAAGAAAAACTTCTCGAATTTATTAGGG
Source organism: Parcubacteria group bacterium CG1_02_44_31 (assembly GCA_001872485.1). GTDB lineage: Bacteria > Patescibacteriota > Minisyncoccia > UBA6257 > Brennerbacteraceae > UBA1567. Next base: position 7,328 of record MNWK01000023.1, on the reverse strand, counting down.
GATCAAAGATTGTTAAATCGCAGAAACAATTTAACGCTGCATTTAAAAAGATCTACGGATTCAGTTTGAGCTACGCGGTGATTAACAAAATCTTTTAACACGAGATCAAAATAGGGGATTGACGCCTCAATTTGACACCGCCCGAAAACGAAGGACAATAAAAGCAATAAGGGGTTGCGCTACAGAAACGCATAATATATTGTAAAATACCTACTAAGATAGATATTTTTTGCTATGGCAGTAAAAATCATCGATGTTTTTTGTAAAAATGGCCATCTTGTTTTTGGCAAATATAAAAAAGTAAAATCGGGTTTTCTGATGAAATGTTATATTGATATGATTGGAGAAGATTGTGTTGGAACAACCGGGCTCCCAAATGAAACCGATGTGCTTTGCCCAACCTGTAAAGTGAGAATCGGTAGAATCGGTATGCGACACGGCCGACCAGCAGTTATTATTAATCACGGTGGAGTAAAACAGATCAAAACCTGAGCGATATGAACCAAACCTTTCTTCTTATATTCGGTGCTGTCGGATATGCCATTATTCAGATTGTCTGGACGGTTACTAACCCTAATGGGATTTCGATAAAGCAGGGGATACGATCTTTTATCACAGGAACAGTCGGGCGCCTTATCTTTTTCTTGTTTGTTCTGAACATGATTGGTGGTTGGTACTTTCATTGGCCTGAAACAGGCTTTGATTTCGCTGTTCGGGCTGTCGGATTGTGCTTTTTTGTTTTTGGTATGTTTCTGGCAATTTGGGCGAAACTTATTATGAAGGGCAACTGGAACGTTCCTGCTGTCTTTGAATCAAAAAGGCAAAAGAAACTCGTTACTACCGGGACTACCGGGCCGTTCGGCTTTTCAAGAAATCCGATATACTTAGGTACTATTTTAATGATTTTAGGCCATGGGCTATTCTTGAGGAGTTTGTTCTTGCCGGTTTTGGCAATATTCTGTATTCACATCAGGAAGTTAATTTTGATAGAAGAAAAACATCTCGCTGATCATTTTGGCAAAGAGTACGAAGAATACAAAAACCGCGTTCCAAGATTTTTATAAGTTTGATTTATGATATCAATAGATTTTTCGATTAACTCAATGTAAACCTTTACGATCCTCGTGGGGGCTAACTCACTTGACTCATTTTGGGTCATCCTTGACACTTCATATCCCTCATAGTAATGTGAGTATAATATCTCTTACACTCGGTTATATAGAGGCATTTAGATTGAGTTCAATAAAGAGCACTTCTCCATGATGTTTCACAAAAAAGAGCGGAAATATCAAAAAAAATAAACAAGTCCAAATATATTCCCCCAACATTCCCTGCGCGCATTGCCAATAAAAAATATATATCCATGAAAAAACAATCCCAAAATCAAAAAAACACACTCCCTTTGCTTGACGATTTTTTGTTGTATCTACAAACCAACAATTATTCTGACGAAACCATATACAACTACGAGCGTGATTTAAAAATCTTTGAGAATTTTATCAAAGAAAATAATCTTGAATTCCAAAAGCTTAATAGGCGAGACATTGAAACGTACAAAGCATATCTCAACTCTATTGACCGCGAAACACCTACAGGCAAAGTTTCGAAACAAAAATTAAAAAGTTTTTCGCTGAATCGTATCCTCTCCAGTGTTCGTTCCTACCTGCATTACTTAATCGAAATGGAATATACAACATCAATTTTGCCCGAGCATATCAAACTTGTACGCACAGAGAAAAAACACCCAAAGATTGCCGAGTTGAAAGAGTTTGTCAAACTTATTGAATCCCCTTCTCGCCTTGAAAAAGATTCTATTATAGCGAAACGCAATCGTGCTATGCTTGAGGTTTTATTCTCAACGGGTATGCGTATTTCAGAATTAATGAAGCTCAATAAAACACAAGTTGATAGCGAGGGACGCATTTTTATCATTGGAAAAGGTAAAAAAGAACGATTTGTGTATCTCACCGAACGCGCATTGAAATATTTGCGTGAATATCTTGAAACACGAAAAGATACCCTGCCAGGTATGTTCATCCCCTACCGCGGACGAAATGTCAATGAAAAAGGCAAAAACATATCAACAAATTATCTGCAAGAAAAAATAAAACAGTATCGCGAATTGCTCGGCATCAATATTCCGATTAGCGCGCATTCGCTGCGCCACGGGTTTGCCACGTATTTAGCAGAACAAGGAGCAAATCCTGCGGCAATTCAGATACTTTTGGGTCATGAATCATTGGCGACCACTACGCGGTATGTACACGCCTCTGATAAATACGCCCAAACCACCCATAAAAAATTCCATCCTTTGCAGAAATGAAATTGTGATGCGCCATCCCTACGCAACGGATTTGCTCACGCAAGACGTTGATTTGTGATTGGTACAGGAATTTTTGGACCATCGAAATATTCTGACCACTCAAATCTACACGCACGTAACCAAAAAATACCTTTTGTGCCGTCTAATCCTTGCTTGGCGGCTCGGGCCTCACGCCGAACAACCAGGCAAAAATGCACATGACCCCGATTAGGAACTCAACCAGCTTATTGCGTTTAGGAAACGGATATGAAGAATTGTCCATGGGACATCTCCTTTCTGCCAGTATTATACCAACAAACAAAGGCAAGTCAAAAACATAAACAAAATGCTATAATTACTCTTATGATTGTAGATGATGTTACTATTCGCGTTCAAGCCGGAAACGGCGGAGATGGTGCGGTTGCTTTTAATAAAAACCTGTTGCAACTCGGACCCGTTGGTGGTAATGGCGGAGACGGCGGTAATGTCTATGCAGAAGGCGTTGCGGAGTTGGATATGCTCAATCAATTCAGGTTCAAAAAAGACATCAGGGCTGCCGATGGCGAAAGGGGCAAACGCCAAAACAAAAACGGCCTGGACTCTGAAGATATTATTTTGAAAGTACCGGTTGGCACGGTTATTCATAACCTAATACTCAAAACCGACGGCGAAGTTACGCATATTGGCGAACGGGTATTGCTTGCAAAGGGCGGTATGGGTGGACGCGGCAATTTCCATTTCCGCTCTGCAACCAACCAATCGCCAAAACAATTTGAAAAAGGAACTTTGGGACAATCATTTGATATACGTTTAGAACTTAAATTGATTGCGGATGTGGGATTGATTGGACTTCCGAATGTTGGTAAATCAACTTTGCTCAATGAACTGACAAACGCAAAAAGCAAAGTCGCAAGTTACCCGTTTACCACTATAGAACCGAATCTCGGCGCGTATTACGAACTGGTCATAGCCGACATTCCGGGGCTTATAGAAGGCGCATCGCAAGGCAAGGGGCTCGGCATCAAGTTTTTGCGCCACATTGAACGCACCAAGACCTTGTTTCATTTGATTTCCGCTGAATCCCCAGACCCGGTTTTTGATTATCAAACCGTGCGTGCTGAAATGAAAATGCACAATCCGCGTCTATTAGATAAGGATGAATATGTGTTTTTGAGCAAGTGTGATAATGTCGCGTCAAAAGAAGTGGAACAAAAAATCAAACTGCTTAAAAAAATAAATCCCCACGCGTATCCCCTATCAGTTTTGGAATCAGAAACCCTAGATACAATCAAAACAATATTGAATAAAATCAAGGATGCAAAGATCGCCCCGATTGACAAAGAGTAAAACATCTGTTATAAATAAAACATAAAGTTATGCATTATCATAACCGCCAATTGAATACAGTATGGATGAAGCCGCTCTGCGCAGGTATTTCTCCTGTTCAATACGGCTCAATTTTCGGTTTGTTTAACCATGGCGGTTTTTATCATGTTGCATAAATAAAAAGAATACTTCTTTTCACGTAAAGAACGCCTTGGCTAGACAAGCCAGGGCGTTCTTGTTTGTCTAGAAGTTCTTTTCCAACTTCCCTACTCTATTTTCTTGAAAGGAGAAAAATATGTACGCGCAACTGAATAAAACGCAAAAAAGGACAGTCAAGACCTACTGGATCGTTTGGGGGATCCGAGAATTGGGGGCATCATTCTTTGCCACAACCTATGTGCTTTTCCTGCTGGCACGCGGGCTCAATTTGTTTGAGGCAAACCTAGTGAATGTCGTATTCTTCGCCACGCTGTTCCTGTTTGAAATTCCAACAGGAGTGGTTGCCGATGTGTGGGGCAGAAAAATATCCACCGTGATCGCGTACGGCGTTACGGCACTGTCAATGGGACTTTACTTCTTTGCCAACTCATTCCTCACATGCGCAATCGCGGAGGCTGTGGGGGCAATCGGTTTCACGTTCCTGACAGGAGCATTTGATGCTTGGGTGGTAGATGAACTCAAATACCACAATTACCAAGGCCAAGTGCGCTGGATATTCGGTCGGGCCCAACAAATCGGCAAACTTGCAAGCATTGCAGGATCATTCATCGGCGCATTCATGGGGAGTTTCAATCTTGCACTCCCGTGGCTGGGAGCCAGTGTTGTGCTTGTCGTCGGCTGCATATATGCGAGTGTATGTATGAAAGAAAAATCCTTTCAACGCAGGCCGTACTCGTTTGTCGGCGGATGGCGCGAAATGGGAACAACATTCAAAACAGGCATTGCATATACTCGTGCCAGCAAACCCATGCGATTTCTCATTATTATGGGAATCGTACAGTCATTCAGCGTTATGGCTCCAAACATGCAATGGACACCGTGGTTCAAGCAATTGCTTGGGAGTACTATAAACCTCGGTTTTGTGTGGTGGGGTATTGCATTGGCAATTGTCTTGGGAGCAGAATTTGCCCGAGCCATTGCAAAAGGAGATTCAAAGCAGAACGAGAAGCTATGGCTTATCCTATCTCAAATTGCAATCGGAGTATGTATTATCTCAACGCCGTTATTGCAAAACGTGCCATTGGCGCTCGTTGCATTTCTGATGCATGAATCCGGACGAGGTCTGTACAAACCCCTGAAAGACGCATACCTGAACGCAAACATCCCATCCGAACAGCGCGCAACGCTTCTATCGTTTGATGCCATGGCATTCCACATTGGCGGAGTAATTGGTCTTGCTACAAGCGGAGCAATTGCAAATGCTTTTGGCATCCCCATGGCATGGGTTGTGTCGGGAAGCGTACTGATTCTTGGAACGCTGGTGATTGCCAGAAATAACAATCATACAAAGAATCGGTAACCAATAGTAAAGATTGTTACAATATATAACGATCGTAACATAATGTAACATATCAAACCCCCGCGAAGAATTCGCGGGGGTTTAGTTTCACTCATCTTCCTTCAAACCCCACTACCCCAATAACACTCACCTGTCCCGCTCATTAGCGGGACGGTTTATTTTCCAAACAACGCCAAAAACTTGATTGGATCAATAGATATGCCCCCTAAACGCACGGTGATATGCAAATGCGGTTGTTCTGCATAGCCTGTCATACCCGATTTTGCTATCAATTGTCCCGGCAGTACCAATTCCCCCACGTTTACATATATTTTTGATAAGTGCATATACATTGTTTGCACACCTAAGCCATGGTCAACTACAATTGTTTTTCCGTAATTGCGGAACATTCGCGCCAGTCTCACCACGCCGCGGTTCATTGCATATACTTTTGTGCCTTGGCTTGCGCGCAAATCAACACCCTTATGCGCAATCGTATATTGGCCAGTTAAACGCGTGTACCCGTACGCGTCGGTTACGGTATTGCTCGCAAGTGGATAACGAAATACTTGAGTCCAAAACGCTTTTTTGCCTGTCCAAAGCGAATTCAAAATCGCGTTTTCCTGCACAAGTGATGTGACAAGCGCTATTTGCGCTTGCAAGGTGTTGCCGCCAAGTTTTTCAGGAATGCCTAATGGTTCGGTTTTCTTTTCGCGCGCCAAAACAGTAATAGTTTGCGTAATGCTTAAACCGTTTTTCAGGGATGCAACAAACGTATACTCCCCTGCCAGTTTATTCAAATCAATGCCGAGCAAGACAGTGGGTTTATTTTGATACAAAAATACCGGAACAGATTTTCCGTCAAAAGTTGTTTTGGAAATCTCAGAAACGCTTGCAACGTCGTCAATTCTCACCATTACCGGCTCACCTTGTAAAACTTGCTGATTTGGCAAAACAAAAACCGATGCCGCGAAAACGGATTGGAAGGTGAAAAATGAAACAAGAAAAATGTAAAGAAAATAACGCATACCCATACAATCGCGCAGGTTTACCCCGTCAGACGGGGTTTACCTTTGAATCCGAACACTCTACACTGGCTGGTACCGTGGGGGGCTTATACCCACGAATTCTTTTTATTCTTCCATTATCACTTCAACCCAAAATGCGCGAATCGGATACTTTGCTGCTTTTTGAAGCTGTTGCTGGTAGTCGCGTAAACGCCCGATCGCTGCTTTGTGCTCGTGCTGGTCAACATCAGACAAAACTTGAATTGCTTGCATAAGTAATTCCCATTGCTTTGGGTCGCTAATGTCGTACATTTTTGCTTGTTTTGCCCCTCTCCTTCCTTTGATTTGAAACAAACACTTCTCCGTAATATCCCCATCTTCGTTTTTATTATCACATATGAGGTCAACCGCATGGTCTACATCTTCTGAAACAGTCGGAACATAAAATACCGCATCAGGATATTTCTTTTCGTGCAAATACCAATACGCGCGCATCGCTGCCAAAATGCCCGGCGGAAAGTTTCCCAACGACACCAACTGCAGCTCAAATGACAATGAATTTTTGTAAAAAATATCCTTATACAAATTGAATACTTCTTCCGGTTCAAATCCGCATTCTTTTTGCACTTTCATGAAAAAATCAACAAACTGTAAATTTGCGCGCGACCCCAGTTTATAATCTTCATATTCAATTGGCTGCTCATTTTTATCCCTTTCATCAATTCGGTTAATATATTCAGATACCGCAATAAGCGCCTGAAGCAATTCTACGGTGATAAAACATGTCTGTTCCGAAAGTTCTTCAAGAGACAAGCCGCGCGAAGCCAATTCGTCCAAAACGCTTTGCGCAACACGGATTTTGCCGCGGCGCACGTCAAGTACTTTCTTGTAATCGCGAAGCGTTGCTCGAAGCTTTTCAATTTCTTCAAGCGGAACTCCGCGATGCATATCAACAATGCGCCTTTCCAACGTTACGCACACATCTCGAATCTGCTCAAGAATGTTCTCATGCGCCGCATGCTCTCGTAAAGCCGTAATCGGCGGATTTCTTTGAAGCATACCCTGTAGTGAATTTTCAACTTAATTAACGTTCATTCTAATTACATTATTAACCTTTAGTATGCGGGCTATTTCTTTTTGCGACATCCGATATTTTTTTGTCGCTTCGCGACTGTTGAAAATCTACTACAGGGCA
>MNWK01000006.1 GCA_001872485.1 Parcubacteria group bacterium CG1_02_44_31 | reverse complement strand
GTAAATTGATATAAGAAAAGCGCCAAATCCCAAGCACCAAATTCCAAACAAGCACCAAATTCTAAATTCTAACGTTCAAAACAGTTTGAAATTTGTATAAAATAAAACCAGAAATACGGCATCAAATTCTGTCGCATTTCTACTACGGGGTATACATATGCGCTGGGTAAGAGTTATTATAGGATTGGTGTATCAATGTGTTGTGAAACCGATTTTGTTTTTGTTTGACGCGGAAAAGGTACACACGAATGTTGCGCGTCTGGGCAGCAGCATTGGAAAATTTGGTTTGGTGCGTTGCGCATTCCGGTATGATAACCCGATACTGGAGCAAACAATTGATGGCGCGCATTTTAAAAATCCAATAGGGCTTGCGGCTGGGTTTGATTACGATGGGTATCTCGCGCATAGTATGGGAAATGTTGGATTCGGTTTTTCAACCATAGGGACAGTAACCGCATTGCCGTATGAGGGAAATGTCAAACCACGTTTGGCGCGGCTCCCGCGTTCGCAATCGCTTTTGGTAAATAAAGGATTTAAATCGCAAGGCGCAAAAGCAATTGCGCAACGTCTTGACCAGACGCGTTTTGGCAGCGCGCTCGTAGGCATAAGCGTGGGAAGTTCAAACGTGCCACAGATTGATACGGTTCAAAAAGCTATTGATGATTATGCGGCAACGTTTGTTGTGTTTAGCACAAAGCCCTACGTGTCATATTTTGAATTAAATATCAGTTGCCCGAATGTTGCGATTGGCGAGTCCTTTCTTAATCTTGCGCATTTTGAAGCATTATTGATGCGTATTCAATTACTTGGCATTGCGCAGCCAATATATGTTAAAATGCCAAATGAAATTGAATTCAATAACGCGCAAGCGCTCATGGCGCGCGGACTCAAATATGGTATGAAAGGATTTATTTTTTCCAATTTAGTCAAAGACCGTACCAACCCCGCGTTTGACCAAAAAGAAATTAAAGCATTCGCGAAGTATAAAGGCAATTTCAGCGGGCGTCCGGTAAAAAATAACGCAAATACATTAATTCGTTTTGCGCGCGCGTTCGTTGGTGACCGCGCGACTATTATTGGATGCGGAGGGGTGTTTTCGGCCACTGATGCGTATGAGAAAATAACATGCGGAGCTGACCTCGTGCAATTGATTACCGGGATGATTTACCAAGGTCCGCAACTCATTGGGCAGATTAATGAAGGCATGGTGAAATTGCTTTGTCGGGACGGATACGCATCTCTTCAAGATGCGCGCGCTGCCGCGTTTGAGCGTATGGAATAATGAGAATGTTTTTATATGTACATAGTGCAAATACTTAACGGATTTTTATCGCTGGCGTTGTGGATTCCGTTTGGAATCGGTGGGTGGGTATTAGGGTTAGCAAGTCCACATGTTCCTGTTGCGATACGCGAGCCTGGTATTGTGTATTCAGTCAAACAAGCAGAAAGTTTGGGATTGGATGCGCAGCAAACATACGCGGATATTTTGGATACTTTGCATCCGCGTTATGTTCGGCTTATTGCGTATTGGGACCGTATTGAGAAACAACAGGGTATATACGATTTTTCAGAAATGGACGCGTTTGTTGCCGCGTCAGAACAACATTATGTGAAACTCATGTTGGTTGTTGGGCAAAAAGTTCCGCGTTGGCCCGAATGTCATATTCCATACTGGGCAATGAACGTTTCGCAAAGCAACAGGGAAAATGCCGCATTGTTGTATATACAAGCATTTGTGGACAGATACAAAGATTCTACTGCAGTTGAATTTTGGCAAGTGGAAAACGAGCCTTTTTTTGGTTTTGGCGTGTGTCCCAAGGACGATGCGAAGTTTTTTAACCAAGAAATACAAATGGTTCGTTCGCGCGACCCAAGGCCGATTATTGTGACTGCCAGCGGCGAAATGGACCCATGGATTCAGGCATTTCGCGTTGCGGATGCAGTGGGCGTGTCGCTGTATCGCAGGGCCGCGTGGCAATTAGGGCCTGCGCATATCACGCTTGATTATCCGCTTCCGCCGCTTTTTTATTATCTGAAAGCCAAAGCGATGTCAGCGATATTTCATAAACCCGTGATGGTTGTTGAGCTTCAGCTTGAACCATGGCTGGTGACTGATTTATCCAAGGCATCGCTTGATACGCAGTTTGCATCAATGTCGTTTGATAACTTTGTTTCAAATCTTTCGTACGCTGACCATACGCGTATTCCGCGCGTATATATGTGGGGAGTTGAGTGGTGGGAATGGCTTCGAGCCCGCCAGCATCCTGAATTTTTTGATTATGTCCGTCATAAGTACTTCTTTGTACAATAAAATCCGCGCGTTTTTTTCAAGCAGAGCGATAAACAGCATCGTGTTTTTCCTACTGGCATGCTGCGGCGTATTTTTGTTTATTATTATGGAACGATACGCTCGGTTGAGCGCGGTGGCGAATCTTGTTGCGTCCGTTCCGTGGTTTGGCATATGTTTGGTTGCGAGTTTTCCGTTTGTTGTGTATGGCATCGCGGCTTTGCGATGGAAATACATTTTGCGAGGGTATGGATATGCGATTGCGTATAAGAAATTATTGCGTGCTTCATTGGAGAGCGCTGCGGTTTCAATCATATTGCCTTCGTTTCAAATATCGGGCGAAACGTATAAAGCTGTTGAAACGCAAAAATGGGGTGTTTCTAAACCAGCTGCGTTCGCATCGGTGTTTTTTGATTTTTTCATTGTGTTTTGCGTCAATACCATCGGCGGATTCGCGCTTTTGGCATATATTATTATCAAGGGATGGCGCGGCATTTCTCTCGTAAGCGGCATCGGAACTGTCGTATTTTTGATTGTTGGGATTTTATTAGCGCGTATGGTGGTTAAACCCGGATGGTTTACCCGTATGATGAAAAAATCTGTTCCTTTGGATGAACGAAACCTGGAATCAGTAGGGCTTTTTGATTACGGCATTTCATTTTTCATGAAAAATGCGCTTCGGTACGCGTATATTGGTGTGGCAATTTCCGCAATCGGATTTTTTTGGGAAGTTGTGCAATTAAGCATCGTAGCTTCTTTTGTGGGTATTGGCATAACGCCTTTGGCGATTGCCGTGTTGTATGTTGTTATTAATTTCTTTAACAGCGTGCCGGTATTTGGAGGTATTGGGTTTGGCGAGGCGGGCGCATTTCTTGCAGGCGCATCGCTTGCCATTCCCGACGCGCAATCTATGGCCTTGATGGCGCTTCTTCGTTTGCGTCAGGTGGTGATTCTTGTTGTGGGAGGCGGGAGTATTGCGATTTCACGCATATACAAAAAACTTTGGCCAATGCCGAAGACCTTGTAGTTGAAAAATCTCTTTCTGAATTCATTATCGAATTAGTTAGATAGTACATGTTATATTTCACGCGCATTTTTTTGTTCTGGGTTTTGGAAAAATCTGCGCGCGGTTTTAAGCACAATGCTTGCGTCCAGTAAGAGTGATTGGTGTTTGAGGTAATACAAATCGTATTCAAGTTTTTCCTTCGCGTCTTCAAGCGAAGCCCCGTACGGATAATTCAACTGTGCCCAGCCCGTAATGCCGGGTTTGACCGTGTGGCGCAGGGCGTACAAAGGAATGCGCGTTTGAAGCTGGGAAACGAATTCAGGGCGCTCCGGACGCGGACCCACGAATGAAAGATTTCCCAACATAATGTTGAACAGTTGCGGCAATTCGTCAAGGTGCGTGTAGCGCAAGAGATTTCCTATGCGCGTGACGCGCGAGTCGTGCGGTTCAGCCCATTGCGGACCGTGCTGTTCTGCGTTTTGAACCATGGTGCGGAATTTATACAAAGAAAATACCATGCCGTGTTCGCCTGCGCGTTTTTGCGAATATAGAATTCCACCTCGCGATGTTAGCGCGACGAGAAGCGCGATGATGATGTACAGCGGTATGCATACTACCGCGCACACGCAGGCAACGCACTGTTCGCTTGCGGTTTTGAAAATGTCAATAGTCCGCGGTTTTTCCTCAAGCGATGCGATGAGATTCCATGCGACGCGCGGGTCATCCAAAAAAATTCTTCCGAGTTTTTGTTCATAAAATGTTTGCGCGTCAAGCATTTTGATGCGAGGCGATTCAATTGATTGCGGCAAGGCGTTAAACATTTGCGTAAAAAGTTCCGGAGTGGTGACAATCGTTTGAACTTTCTCGCGAACAGCGATTGCATATATGGTTTCCGAACACGTGTCAGTTTCAACATTGGCTGTAATTGGCTGTATTCCGTATTCGGGGTGCGTTTCCAATACGCGGATAATGCGTTTACATTCAGGCGACGAACCTACTATAAGCACTCGCTCGCGCAGATTTGTTTCTAATGTGGTTTCCGCAACCATGCGCCATATAATGAACAGCAATGAAAATATAACCCAAAAAAGCAAAAGCGTTCCGCGCGGGCTGAATTGGGGATTGATGCGTGAATAAAAATACAAAAAACTTGACGCGCCGAGCAAAAACATAAATAAGGATGCAATAGTGGGGACCAGCCAATCTATTTTTCTGGCGTTATATGACCCTAAGGTATACAGTTGCATGGCGTAACATACAGCCATAAAAAACAGCATAAGTATGCCAAATGGCAAAATATGCATTACCAGAATAGGCAAGAACTTTGAAATGCCCCAGCGTATGAGCAATGTGAAAAACAGGCTGAGCCAGTATACAGCCGCGTCGCCGAAAATTAGAACAAGCACCCGTTTCATAATGGTGCTTGTATTGTAAATCATTCTTTTATATGGCACAATGGAAAGATAAAATAATAAACATATTACAATATGACAAAGCTCATTGCTTTTTTGAAACAAAATGCCATAAGCATTTTCGCGTTCGTTGCGCTGGGAGCCATTGTTTGGTTTGGCGCTGCGCATTCGCCAATACAGGCGCCCGTGAAAGCGCCAGAGCAGCAAATTAGCCCAGTGCCATCAAGCCAGGCAATTACACAGCCGGACATAACCGGATTTGCGTTTGAAGGAAATGCGAACGCCCCAGTGACTATTGTGGAATACGGCGATTATCAGTGTCCGTTTTGCATGCGTTTTTATGAAAATACATTTCCGCAATTAAAAACCGATTACATTGATGCGGGAAAAGTGAAATTCGTATGGAAAGATTTTGTGTTGTTCACTCAACCTTCTCAAGGTCCGGATTCCCAGTGGGCTGCTGAGTCAGCGCAATGCGCAAACGACCAGGGAAAGTTTTTCGCGTTCCATGGCGCGCTTATGGCGCTGCATCTTGACGAAACAAATCCGGATTTGACTATGGCGCAGCTAAACGGATTTGCGCAAAAATTCGGATTGAATCAGCAAACGTTTGCGGCGTGTATGAGCAATCATACATACTCGAACCGCGTATCCGCGTCGCGCGACGAAGGAGCCGCGTTGGGCATACGCGCCACACCCTCGTTTTGGGCGAACGGCACGATTATTGAGGGCGCGGTACCAATTGATACATTTGCAGCAAAGATTGACGCTATGTTGAAAAAATAAAATGCGAAATATGGTAAAAGTGTATTCAACGCCGTGGTGTCCGTATTGCGAAATGGCGAAAAAATTCTTGGAGAAACATAGTGTGCAGTTTGAAGATATTGATGTTGCGCAAGACGAACAAAAACTTCAGGAAATGGTAAAAATCTCAGGTCAAATGGGCGTGCCGGTAATTGATATTGACGGAAAAATCATGATTGGTTTTAACCAGGGGAAACTTGAGGAATTGCTCGACCTTTCCGCAAACCAATGGCAAACTAAGCAATTTGCATAAGATATATGGTGCCGGTATTGATTATCGGTGTTTCAGCTTCAGGGTGTTCAGCTGCAATTTATTGCAGCAGGCGCGGCATACAGCCATTGCTGGTTGGTGTTGATTTCGGCGGCGAAATGGCGCTTTCCGGAGAAGTGGGAAATTATCCGGGGTTTGGCACAACCAACGGCATTGAACTTGTAAGAAAGTTTTCAAACCATATCAAAGCGTATGACATTGAGCCGGAACTTGGCGTGCGTATCACATCGCTTCGCCAAGTAGAAAACGGGTTTGCTGCGCAAGGATGGAAATGGTCTCCGGAACATGTGGTGTCATACGAGGCAAAAGCAATTATCATTGCTACGGGAACGCGCCCGCGCGAATTGGGTGTTCCGGGCGAAAAAGAATTCCGCGGCAAGGGATTAAGTTATTGCACGGTATGCGACGGCCCGCTTTTCAAAAATAAAATAACTGTGACCATTGGTGGGGGAAATTCCGCGAACGAATCAGGGCTTATGCTTGCTGATATTACGTCGCATGCGTATGTGATAACGAAAAATCAAGCCATGAAGGGCGATACATTGCTGATTGAACGATTAAAAAATCATCCAAAAGCGACGATTGTCACAAATGCGTTTACCACAAAAATCATTGGCGCTGATTTTATCAGCGCAGTGGAATACAAAGATGCGACCTCAGGGGAAATAAAGACTATTGATGCGCAGGGTGTATTTGTGCATATTGGCATGCTTGCAAACACGGATTTCGTGATGCCAGAACTTGAACGCGCGCCGCAAGGAGAAATTATTGCCGATTCGTTGTGCAAAACAAATATTCCCGGGATTTTTGCAGCAGGGGACGTGACCAATTTTCCGTATCGTCAGTTGGGCATTGCGTCGGGTCAAGGAATCGCGGCAGCGCTTTCGTGCGTGGACTATCTGAATAAACTACAATAGGACATGAAGGAAATAAAAGACTACAATATAGACAATTTTGTTTCCGATTTTTGTTCTTCTGTATGGAAAGATTTGAAAAACAGAGGCGTTATTGGGATTGGTGTGACGGGGAGTTATGCAAGAGGTAGTTATTCGAGATCTCGCCCAGATATCAATTTTGCAGTTTTTGTTGAAGAGACGAAGACAGAAATACTTCTTGGCATAATGAAAGTACTTTCGAGATTAGATAAGAAGTATTCAAGAATTTTCAACTTGCATCCGGAATTTCATCCGGAACGTTTTACATTCCCATGGCAGAGAGACTCAAGTAAACCAGACCTTTTCTTTAAAGTCGCCATTTTTCCTCTTGCAGACAAAAATCTCCCAATGCCATTCGGGAGACCGGGTTTTGTTATAGAAGGGCATCGAATATCCATCAAGATGTTTTATGGAAAAAATATCTTAGAAGATGTAAAGATTTCTACGAACAACAGGGAAGTTATTTCTGGGTGTAGTTATGTTTTGCAGCAATGGGCAAAAGCCATTCAATTAACTCCACTTTCGTATTCCTCAAATAGGGACACTGATTTATTTTTCAATGAATCCTTATCATGGGGGAAAATAGCAATTCAGCAATATGCGTGGATTGAGGGTGTTAAACGAGGTTTAAACTTTTCAAAACACAAAGATAGATTATTTATTTTTGATAAGATTCATAATAAAGAAAAATTGCGAGGATTTTTTCATATTCCTTCCCGAGAACAAAAGATGGTTAACCTTATTTTAGATGCAAGGAAGAAGTATTCTCTTTTGAAAAACAATAGAGTTATGGCGGTTAAAATTTATAAGAACGCGGTTCACTTACTGAATTTTTTTCTTTCAGAAACAAAGATCGCACTTCAAAACCTAAAAGCATAAGCGTAGGCTATTTGAATACGCTGCCGTAAATGGCGCATCCCATACGAATGGTTGTTGTTTTATATAATGTACGTAGCGCTCATAATGTGGGTTCTATTTTCAGAACTGCGGATGCCTTGGGTGTTGAAAAAATATTTTTGTGTGGTATTACACCAAAACCCGGCAAGGCAGGTCCATTGGCTTCGCTTCGGGCAGGCAAAGATTTGGCAAAAACAGCATTGGGTGCCGAGCGTACCGTGCCTTGGGAATATGCGAAACGAACAAGTGACTGCTTAAAGCGTTTAAAAAAGCAGGGATTTCGCGTTGTTGCATTGGAGCAAAATAAGCGCGCAGTTGACATTCGGATGTTTAAAACGCCAAGTACTCTTGCGTTAGTCGTGGGAGCTGAAATAACGGGCATTTCAAAACAGATTCTTGCGCAGTGTGATACAATAGTACAAATACCAATGTTTGGCAAAAAAGAATCGTTAAATGTATCGGTTGCATTCGGTGTTGCGGGATATTGGATAAAATTAAAACAAGATAAGGATTGAGTTGTATATGATTCCTGACGATTTACTTGTTCTGAACATACAACAAAAACAAGAGGTTTATGTAAGGCTTCGCAGTATCACTCTTGATATAATGAAGGTATGCGCCGAGTCATTTTGGAAGTGGAACCTAGGTGTTGCCTACAAGTTTGGTGAAAAGATACAGCAGGCATTTCGGGACAGCGGTAGTGCCTTGGATTATAGGTCATATGTGGCTTGGCACGTTCTGATGGGTAGTAACCCCTCATACTCAGAGATTACAGCCTTAGATTTTAGCGGGGAAAATAGTGTAGAAGCATTCTTACTGAGAGAATTGGATGCGCTACAGAGAGATCCAGAGTATCTAGAGCGAATTGAAAAAACGCAACGAGGAGTTGATTTTACATAAAACATACTTTTGGGGAAATACATTCATCGTTTCGCTAAATTAATATTAAATATTATGGATAAACCACTTCGTATTGCAATCAACGGATTCGGTCGAATCGGACGACTTGTGTATCGCTTGGGGTTCGGCGACCCTGATTTTGAATTTGTCGCGGCAAATGATTTAGGCGATGCGGATAACATGTTGTATTTGCTTATGCATGATTCGGTGTACGGCGCGTACACGAACGATGTTTTATTGGATAAAACCCAAGAGCAAGTCGGCAAGGCAATGAGTCCCGCGCAATTGGTTTCTAACGGCAAGGCAATGCATTTATTTCAGGAAAAAGACCCGCTTAATTTGCCATGGAAAGATTTGAATATTGATGTGGTGATTGAATCTACCGGTGTATTTGAATCATTTGAAAAAGCGCAGGTGCATATTCAAGCCGGAGCAAAACACGTGATTTTATCAGCTCCAGCAAAAGACGAAGATGGTCCGAACGGCAAAACTGTTTTGATGGGAATAAATGAAGGCGATCTGGCGACCTGTTCCATAAGCTCCAATGGTTCATGCACCACAAACTCCGCGCATCCGGTGATTCAGATTCTACATGAAAAACTTGGCATTAAAAAAGCGATGCTTTCAACCGTGCATGCGTATACTGCAACGCAAAACCTCGTGGATGGGCCAGTGAAGGGCTCTGATTTTCGGCGCGGCAGGGCAGGAGCGCAAAACATCGCGCCGTCAACAACCGGAGCTGCTGTTGCGGTCACGCGCGCAATTAAAGAATTGGCTGGAAAGTTTGATGGCATTGCGTTTCGCGTTCCGGTTGTGGCAGGATCTGTTTCAGACATCACGTTCGTGGCGTCGCGCCCCACGACAATTGCGGAAGTAAATCAGATTCTTATTAATGCGAGCAAAGACCCGCGATGGAGCGTGATTTTGAAAACAACTGACGAGCAGATTGTTTCGTCGGATATTATTAGCCAGCAATACGGAGCCATTGTGGATTTAAACATGACGAAAGTAGTTGATGGCGATTTGGTCAAAGTGCTTTCGTGGTATGACAACGAAATGGGATATACGCGAACATTGTTGGAGCATATGAGGAAAATAAAACATGTATTATAAGCTGTGACTTTTTACATTCCCCTAAATGCAACTGAATATTAAATCATAATATAGGTATTATGAACACAATAAAAGGATTACGTACGCCAGACACAGTCGAATCAATTCCATTGGAAAAACTTATTGAACTGGCTCGTAAGGGAAGAGAATTAATGCGGATAACAGGTTGTGCTACGAGCGTGGACGGGGACTTGAGTCTTTTGGAGTATGGGGACGAAAAAGTAAAGAGGAGTATATGTTTGAGAATTCTTAAAGTTTGCCGTAATTCTTGTTTATTGGCTATTAGTGATAGAACGGAAGCGTCGTTGAAAAAAGATTTTGAGGATGGAAGAACGTTTTACGCAAATGGGCGAGATGGTTTGGAACAAAAAATTAAGGAATTAGGTATGTTGTACGATTTTGTGGAGAAAACTTCATTTTTGAAGACGATTGAATAATATAAGGATTAGCTTTTTATGCAATATTATTATGTTGTATTTAGCCTCTGATCATCGTGGGTTTGCCTTAAAAGAAAAAACAAAAACGTATTTGGCGCGCAAAAACATTGCATACAAAGATGTCGGGGCGTTTTCGTACAATGCAACGGATGATTATCCGGATTATGCCGAAGCGTTAGCGCATGAAATTTTGGCCAGTACGGGTGGGCGTGGTATTGCACTGTGTGGTTCCGGAGCGGGTATGAGCATCGCGCTCAATAAGTTTGACGGGATTCGCGCAGGGTTGGTACAAGGCCCTAGAATGGCGCAGAGCCAAAAACAAGACGATAACATCAATGTATTAGTGTTGCCCGCAGAGTTTGTTTCTGAAGCCGATGCGCTGGAGAGCATTGATCGGTTTTTATCAGCATCGTTTAAAATAGATCCGCGGTACCAAAAACGATTGGATAAAATACAGGAAATAGAAAAAACAAATTAAGATGTTGATTCTGCTTGTATGATTGAAGTTATTCCCTCTGTCAATAGGGCAACATGGATGGAAGTTGACGGCGCAATCCATATGATTGAAGGCGCAAGCGATTGGGTCGAAATTGATGTGTGCGACGGAACGCTGTCCAAACATGCGACATGGAACATTCCCGCGGACCTTAAGACGCTTCAGGCAAATCCGAAATTGCATATCGCGGCGCATTTGATGGTGAAACACCCCGAGCGTTTTATGCAACAATGGATTCGCGCGGGCGTGCGCAGAATTATGGTACAGTGGGAAGGAATACGAACAACGGGTTTGGGATTTTTGTTTTCGGGTTTGCAAAAACGAAAAATCATCCGCGCGATGCAGGAAACATGCAAAGAGAATTGGGTTGAGTTTGGGGTTTTTATTGCGCGTCAGACGCCGGCACATGCGATACAAGATATATTGCCGTTTGTTGACGTGGTTGGAATTTTGAATGTTCAAATCGGCAAAAGCGGAGACGCGTTTGACCCGCGCGACCTTGAAAAAGTCCAAGCGTTTCGCGCGCGCGTAAATGGTTTGCATTACAAAATACAATGGGACGGAGGAGTGAATATGGATACGATTATGACATTGCAGCAAGCAGGCGTTGATATTGCCGCTTCAACGTCGTTCGTATTTGGCGCGTCAAACCCGGCGCAAGCATTGGAATTTTTGCGGCGGCAAGCCATTGGCGTTCATACGTACTAATATGAAGCGTAAGATTTCATAGCGTTGTTTACGCTTCAAAATGATGAAATTGGTTTCAGAAACACTTCGGGCAGCGAACTGGCACGGTTTTGAACCAACGAACTACTTCAACGCTTTATTATCTATTCACCCTTTTTGCATTTTTGTTATATTTGAATGGTTTATTGATTTTGTTATACCTTTGTTATACAAGAATGGTCTATTAATAATATTTGATTTGTCCCTATTTAGAACGATCGTCCCAAATACAGACAAATCAAATTTCTTCATGCCTTACATATATACTACGACATGCTATTGTAATTTATAAGAAATCCAGT
>MNWK01000005.1 GCA_001872485.1 Parcubacteria group bacterium CG1_02_44_31 | reverse complement strand
TAAAACCATTTTCTGTTGTTGATAATGTGAAGCATGATGTATGACTGATTAACTAATAACTGATAACTGATAACTGATCACTGATAACTGATAACTGATAACTGATAACTGACCACTGCCTTACGCCCTGAACCATATTTTGTTGTTGATTGTTTTTTGACCCAAGAACGCGAGAATCAAAGTTCGGGAAACGAAAATTGCGGAAAACATACTGACCAAAACGCCAATCAAAAGCGTCAAGGCAAATCCCCTGACAATACCAGTAGTTAATTCATATAACACAATTGACGTGATGATGGTTGACATATTTGAGTCGCGGATGGACGGCCACGCGCGCATAAATCCTTCATTGATGGCGTGCATTGCGTCTTTACCTTTGCGGATTTCTTCGCGGATGCGTTCCAAAATCAGAATATTTGCGTCAACAGCCATACCAATAGAGAGTATAAATCCTGCAATACCCGAAAGCGTCAAGGTGACCGGAATAATTTTGAAAATAAATAATACCAACGGCGTGTACACGCCCAGCGCAATTACGGAAAACACGCCGCCCAAACGGTAATACGCAATCATGAATAACGCGATGAATCCAAATCCAATAAGCCCTGCAAGCACGCTTTTATTGAATGAATCAGCACCCAAACTCGCGCCAATTGATTGCTGGGAAATAAGCGAAATAGGAACCGGCAAAGCTCCTTCGTTTAAGTTTCGCGAAAGCGTTTTTGCGTCTTGAATGGTAAACTGGCCCGAGATTTGCGCGTTGCCGCCGGTAATTTCTTCGCGCACAACCGGCGCGCTGATGGGAGCTCCATCAATGTAAATTGCTATACGCTTGCCCACGCTGTTTTTTGTCAGCTCTGCGAATAATTTTGTTCCTTCGCTGTCAAACTGGAGCGATACCATAGGCTGATATGTTGTTTTGTCAATTTCCACAGTTGATTTTTTTAAATAACGTCCGGTCAGATTGGTTGGAGCGAAATACGGGTCAATGTTTTGCGCCTGGCTGTCCCCTGCTTTTTGTTTTTCCAAAATCACTTTGGTTTCTTCTTGCGGCCGTTCAATGCGGAATTCCAAAAACGGCGTTTGCCCTATCATTTGAATTGCTTGATGAATGTCTTTGACGCCAGCAAGTTCAACAATCAGGCGCCGTTCATTTCCGCTTTTTGCGATTTCCACCCTGGGTTCCTGAACGCCGAACATATTGACTCTGCGTTCAACCACGTCGCGCAATCCTTCCATAGCTGATGATTGGTCTATTGCTTGAATACCGGCGAGGTCTGCGCGATAAGTAAGCGATGTTCCCCCTGCAATATCAAGTCCATATCTGAATGGTTTGGTTGGAAAATCAGGAAGCCGGAATGTGATGTTTTTTGAAGCCAAAACCCCGTTGACGGCGTTTTTCGCTTTGCTGTAGGGCTGCGGCATAACAAAAAGTCCCAAAACAATGGTACTGATGAATATAAAAATCAGGACGGTTCTGGCTTTTTTTTGTTCTGAAACCAACGGAGAAAAAGGCATAATGGAGATATTAAAGCATGAAAAAATAAGAAATACAATGAAACATTGAATTATGTTTTATTGTATATTACAATTATATCTTGCGTGGATACATATAAATATAAATAGTATAAAAATATGCCTTTTAATATACCGCCAATAGCGGATAGAGTAAACCCGCGACGTGAGAGAGTAGGGAGAGAACCGGCTCCGGTTTCTCTTGAACCTATTCTTTGTGCAGTTTTAAATTATATTTCCAGAGGCAAAAAATACGAAGGGAACAATCTTGTTGACAGATTAAAAACGCAAGATGGTTTTTTAGAAGCAGTTAGGTATATAGAAAACATTGAGGGGGTTAATCTGCAAACTATCACGGCAGATATGTTGTTGGTTTTTCTGAAAAAAGGAACAACCAAAGAGGCAAGAGGAGCACTTGCATCCATAGAGTCATTGGCAGGAGAATATACCACTTGACGCAATTTCCATAAACATTGGGCTTCGGAAGGGCGAGAAACGCGTGACAAAGAATTTCTTGCTCATCCGAAGCTTCGTGTTGTACGAAGCGTAGGAGAGCCCCCTATAGCTCAATGGTAGAGCAATGGCCTTTTAAGCCAGTGGTTGAAGGTTCGAGTCCTTCTGGGGGGACATAAAAATAAAATGTCTTCGCAAGAACAAAGTTCTTGCGAAGACAAAACATTAACTATCAACTGTAAAAGACACCCGAAAGACTTCGCTCGTAGGGCTCCATTTAATGACTTTTTATACTGTTGACTAGGTTAACAATTCAGTGTATTGTTTTAATAGTTCTATCCAGGCTCATTGACCCCTCAATCCGAACACCTCCGGGTGTTTTTTTATTGTCCGTAGTGTTGTTCATATGCGGTTGCGTAGTTTAAACATTGTCTGGGGGTATGGTTTAAGAATTGATCTATGACATGAAGTTTTGTTTCCGAAACAGTACGCATATTGGTTTTCTTAGGTACAAACTGCCGAATGAGCTTGTTGGTTTGTTCCACCAATGGTTTTTCCCATGACCGGTAGGGACGGGTGAAGAAGATCTGAACTCCAAACATCTGCTCTAATTCCCTCCAACACGCAAACACAATGTCATTGTCAGTGGTAACTGTTTTCATGCTAACGCGTTTTGTCATTGTTTGGAATGCGTGCATAAGTGACTCTTTGGTTTTGTTTTCCAGCTTCTGTACAAAGGTGAACCGAGAAAATCGGTCAACCAGAACCAATAAACAGTGGGTATTCTGCGAACATACCACAAAGTCCATTTCAAAGTGACCAGTTTCAAAAACTGGCTCTCTGACTGCGAATTTCCGATGATCTTGAAGGTAGGTTGCTTTTCGCTTTGTTCTTTTCCTTGGTTTCCACAGATACCGTTCCAGGCATCGCGAGTGCACGAACTTGTACACGGCCTTGGAAGAAATGCACACCCCTTGTTGTTTCAAAAATCCCGCAATGCGCTCCGGAGACAATCGCAGTTTGAGTTTTTCTTCAATGAGATGTTGATGGGCAATGGCCTTGAATGACTGGTACTTGGACCAGTACCGTTGTTGGTACGCCTTCAGATGTGCCTTCTTGGCACAGTATTTACCCCGTACCTGTTTCTTATTCAGTTCGTCACAGATTGAGCTTACTGCGCGATGCAGGGTTTGAGCAATGTGTCTTAACGAATACCTTTGAGCTTTCATTAATTCAATATTGACTCGTTCTTCATACGCAAGGTGCTTGAAGCACCTTTTTTGTGTTTCTTTTTCCATACCAGCCAGTGTAGAGTGTTCGGATTCAAAGGTAAACCTACGGCGCGGCTTACGCAGTTCTTTCAAAATCTCGTAATCTCACACAGGAAGGAGGTGAGGTGACACTATGAGCCCATATATTTTGTCTCTGGGAGACTTGGAAGCTCTCTCTACAACAAGCGTCAGTTTTGATGGTGACCAGTCTGTTTTGTACGAAGACTGCAATTGCGACGGAGACTGTGGAGGAGATTGTTTCCAGGACTCCTGCAATCCAGGAGAGTGCGAATCCTGGGGTTTGGGGGCGGGCATTCCCTGCCTACCCCCAAATTTTTATCCACACAAGAGGAGATTAATATGACTACCTATCTTCACCGAATATTTCTGGTTTCTGATAACGATAAAGATCCGATTGTTTTCGTTCCTACTTTACACCGAGCATATCGGGTCCCTAGAGAAAAAGTCGATTCCATTCCTCGTTTTGTGGAAGCTAACAAAGCGCTTCCTCAACAAAGCACGCCACCAGACTATAAATTTACTGGTTCCACGCTTTTCTTGACTAATCGTTGCAACCTTGCCTGTATCTACTGTTACGGTGAGTTTGGCCTCAAGAAGAATATGGTTATGCCACTCCAGATTGCGCTTGCAACAGCTGAGTATATCCTACGATGCGCAGTAGAATTAAAGCGTTTCCAAGCTAATATCCTCTTATTCGGAGGAGAACCGACCCAGGCTTGGGATATTCTTAAAGCAACGGTGGAATATCTTCGATCTCGGGCCACGGTCTTAGGTTGCCGCAGTAGGGCTACAATAACAACAAATGGCTTAATGGAGACAGAACAAGCTCGTTGGCTTGCGGCTCAAATGGACAGCGTAACGGTTTCCATGGATGGTTTCAAAGCCATCCAAGATGTTCAACGAAACAGAAGTTTTGACCGTGTCTTTGCAACAGCTCGGGAAATCTACCGACTTGCCCCCACTAAGCTTATGTTTAGGGCTACGGTCTCGGCTATGAGCGTATCGCATCTCCCGGATATTGTTCGATTTTTTGGTGAGAACTTTCCGTGTTGTGCCCAAGCTTATGAACCACTATTTAAAACGGGAAGAGCAAAGAAAAACGCAGCTGCCACACAGCCTTCTACTGATCTCTTCTTCGAGAAGTTTCTAGAGGCGTTGCCCGTTGCTCATCAATACGGCGCAAGGTTGAAAACTTCAGCACTGAACTTCAGCAGGAAAAGCGGTGAAGCTTTTTGTGGCGTTGCTGCTCGCAACTTTATGGTTGTCTATGACGGACGAGTGGTTGCCTGCACCAGAATGGCATCAGAAGACGCTGAACCAGTGGCTAACCTGTTTTCGTATGGAATGTACGACAAAAACAACAAGTTCCTTTGTGTTTGACGATGCAAAGTATCAATGGCTGAAAAGACTAAATGTGAGAAGTATTCCGGAGTGCGGAGATTGCTTTGCACAATACAGTTGCAAAGGCGACTGTCCTGCAAACAAAGCCGTGGTGTCGCCGCAAACATTTTGGAGCGGTAGAAGTTACAGGTGTGAGGCAATACGAGAATTTACTAAAAAGGTTTTGAGTTATACCCTTGAGCATGACGATGGGGGGCTATTGTTTTAATAGCCCCCTTTCCCTTTCTTTAAATCTTGAAAGAAGTTGCGGGGATAGTTTTTAAGGATGTTATATACACAATTGAAGAAGTATTTATCCAACTGTCTCCTTGTCAAGAAATATTTTTTTACAGTTTTTTCCATTTTCCAAGCAAGATACATTTTGATAATGTTGAGGTCGAATATTATTTTCTTCTGCTCCCCCGCTGCCTTGGCGGCAGATAATCTGTTAGTAAGATGCTTAAAAAATTCATTGAGTTGATGTGCTCTATTTTTGTTGAGTTTTTCGACTACCAAACTATTCCAAATTAAGGAAGCAATAATCACTTCGCGAAAAAGTTCTGTCGCAAAACTTTTTTTAAAAGGCAAATTTATTAGGAAAGGTTGATTGACGAGAAAATCATTAAGCTGTTGTTTATATTCTTCAGTTTCGAAAAATGCATGAGTAAATTCATGCAGAATAAGTAATAAAACGTTCTCAAGGTGCGGAGGGTGTGGATTAAGCAAACCTGTTTCCAGAGAAATTTTTGTATGGACAATTTTTCTTCCTCCTTGGGTATATACGGTAAGGGGCATCATAATGAGATATACTTCTGCTTGGGCGGGGATAGATTCCACTCCGTAAAACGCTTTGAGACGCTTAAAAGCTTCTCGGAGTACCGAGTGATTTTTCTTACAATATTCGTTCAATACCAAACGATTATGTTTCAATATTGGATAGTGTCGTCTCCATGTTTTACTAAATCTATTCTCCCAAACCATAAAAATCCGTTTCAAAACTTGCCGTTCTTTTTCTGTCAGTATTCTTTCTAAAGATTTCCAGATTTGTGCCTGGTTTATTCTCTGCTGGTAAAAAGTGGCGTTGAATATCTGATAAGTCTTGTGCGCCTCAAGCGTTTTTACCAATCCACAGTACTGGACGAGTGCAGTTCTCTCTTTTTGTTTCAAAGGACCAAGACGGACAAGAAATGCCTGATTATAACGTTTTCTGGCATACTCAACATGTTCTGAAAAATTGTCCACAAAAAAATAGAAATTTGCCCATCGGCTAACAATAAATTTAAGAGAAAATCTGTGATACATAAGATTAATGCTATAAAAGTCCTAGTTGATTATATTATACTATGATAAAAGTGAAATCCCTATAAGATGTATAATACTACAAAAGGAAATTGTATGTGCGTCGCTTATAGATTCTAAACCTCAATTTATTCATTTTCTATGAATGACTCTTTCTACCTTCAAGACGGGAAGCAAATGGAAATCACGTCGACGATGCGGGAAATTGTCGACGGGTTTCATGCCGATTCTGTTGCACTGGTTTTTGAGATTTTACGATGGGTGCATCACCATGTGAAACAAAATACAGACAGTGAGTATAAGAATGAACGGTTCCGGAAACGGACCGCAGACCAGATTATAAAAGATGGTTTCGCCACAGGATGTACGGATTATGCGTTGGTATTTATTGCGTTGATGCGGGCGAAGGGGATTCCGGTACGATACGTTGAAGCGGCCAAGAGCTCTTGGGTTGAGAAAAAAGACATTGACCACATCGAAGGTCATGTGTTTGCTGAAGTATTTTTGAATAAGGCATGGTTCATTGTTGACCCACAAGCTGCAGTGATAAAAACATGGTACGGAAAACAATATCAGGTTGTCGCAACTGGTTTGGATTCATGGGATATCGGAATACAAGATTTTGAAACGTTGCGCGAAAAATTTGCTGAGTTTTTAAAAAATAGGGCTCTTGTATAGAAGATTTCACTCCTTAAAACCGCTTTTTAAAAGCGGTTTTGTATATGCGAAATATTTTTGTTTCTTACTGTGTTAGCAATAGGAAAACGCTAGTTTTCATTCGTACAAAGACAAATTGTCTGACGGGTGATTGTAGCTGTGGATAAGTGCGTGTTGCGCTTGCGTTTTTTGGACAAATCAATGATACAATAAAGCATTAATGAATGATATGGAAACCCAGCAAACATTTCAACAACTTCCCAAAACAGAACTTGGAGTATCCGGAACGCCGAAAAATCTTTTATTCGGGTCTGCGATGCTGTTGCTCGTTGCGGCTGCCTTATATTTATTTTGCGCGGGATATGCGAAAGTTGCACAAGACCAAGCGGTAAGTTTAGACCAGGAAATTCAAAGCACGGTTGCCTCGCTTTCCAAAGACGAGGTTACGAAAGTGCTGACATTGGATAGTCAAATCAGGCAACTTCGGATATTGTTGCCGCAGCATATCGCAGCGTCCCGCATTTTTGATATGCTTGAGCAAAATACGCTTCCAAAAGTGACATTTACATCAATGTCATTTAATACCGATACCGGGTCGCTTCAACTTTCGGGCACTGCGCAGAGTTTGCAAGACGTGAGTTTGCAAGCAGCAGCGTTCAAACAGATTCCGGAAGTTAAAGATGTTGCGATTAAGGATATTGGCATTACGAAAAACGCAAGTACTTTTAACTTCAAACTTGATATTTCAATCGCGCGAAGTTTCGTATTGCCCAAATAACGCATAACGCCATGAAAAATTCAGCACAAATCATTTTATTCTTCTTTATCAGCGCAGTGATTGGCATTGCAGCGTTGTATGTATTTTTTTCGCTTGATATTGCGCAATGGAATACGGTTCAAGCCGCGCGGCTCCAAGTTGCCGAGCGTCAAGCAGTTCGCGACCAGATTGCGAATTTACTGTCGCAGTTCCGGGAGCGCGTAGCGCAGTTTGAAAATTTAGATCAGCAAATCACCTTGATTGACCACGCCCTTCCATCGTCAATGAATATTCCCGAATTATTGACAACAATTGAAACAATTGCAACCAATAATCACGTGTCGCTTGACCAAATTACCTTTACCGCGGTTTCCCAATTGCAGCAGCCGGCATTTACAGAGACGTCTCATCCAGCTGCGCAGCAAACAAAGCCGTTTGAGATTGCCATTTCTATGACTGTGAGCGGCGGATACAGCGCTATCAAGGATTTTATGACAATGCTTGAAAGCGAAGTGCGGTTGGTTGATGCGACCGCGTTAACAGTGGCCCCTGCGTCCGATTCGTCAAAGCCCGTGCAATTTTCATTACATATTGATGCGACGACATATTATATTTCACAGCCAACATTTACTTTACCCTAATTATATGGAAGCTCCGTCATTACAATCTCAAATACCCGTCATTACGCACAGGCCACCGAAACTTTCTGTCTTGGTTGTGTTAGGTCTTGTTGCTGCGGTCATTGCTTTCGTGGTCGGGTATTTTGTATTTACCAAGCCTAATGCGGGTCCTGCGTCTTTGATTTTTGACAAGTTGTTTCCGTCACAATCAGGTCTCGTGCAGTTGCAATCAGCTGATTTGGATATTGAGAGTATCGTGACTAATTCTGTTTTTTCGCAACTCAAAGAATACGGTCCCATACCATTGCAAATTCCTCCGCTCGGCAAACCAAATCCGTTCATCTAACAGCTATTAACTAATATGAAGGGTTAGATCATGGCAGCATCATTTGATCTACTTTCCGCATTGACGGAACGCGGAAAGCTTTCGCGCCAAGATGCGGAACGCGTTAGAAAAGAAGCAGCGCATCGGGGCGTTGAGCCTGATCGTGTTGTGTATGAGCAAAGTCTTGTTTCCGAATCTGATATGGCTACGGTGAAAGCAGATGCGCTTGGGCTGGAAAAGAAACAATTCGGGCAAGACGAAACAATTCCGCGCGATGTGCTTCAAGCAATTCCTCAAGAGTCATCAAAGTTTTATCGGATGCTTGCGCTTGCCAGTGATTCAACAACACTTTCGGTTGGCATGGTGTATCCTGAACAGACCAAAGGGCAGGAAGCTGCGGCATTCATTGCAAAAGGGTTGAACAAGCAGCTGCGCATGTACGTGATTACGCCGAGTGATTTTGACCGGTTGTTCAAAGGATACTC
The DNA here is from genome assembly GCA_001872485.1 of Parcubacteria group bacterium CG1_02_44_31. Lineage (GTDB taxonomy): Bacteria > Patescibacteriota > Minisyncoccia > UBA6257 > Brennerbacteraceae > UBA1567. The sequence goes on along the minus strand of MNWK01000005.1, from coordinate 9,852 downwards.
GTCGTTCGGCGAGGACATTGCTTCTGCGCTTGCGACAATCAAGAAACAAACAAAAGGGCAATCAGTCACAATCGGGTCTATGGTGATGAATCTCGACGATGCCAGTTCATTGAAATCCGAGGAAACGCCAATTATCCGTATGGTATCGGATATGGTTGCGCACGGTATCAATGAGCATGCATCTGACATTCACATTGAGCCTGAACGCACGCGGCTGCGGATTCGTTATCGTGTGGACGGTGATTTATATTCCGCGTTGTATTTGCCGCTTGAGGTCCAACCTGCAATCGTGTCGCGCATCAAAATCATGGCGAATTTGAAAATCGACGAAACGCGCGCGCCGCAAGATGGACGGTTCAGCGCTATTGTGTCTGGCAGACAGATTGACTTTCGTGTTTCAACATTCCCAACCGCAAACGGCGAAAAAGTTGCTATCCGCATATTGGATCCGAGCACCGGTTTGCGCACGCTTGAGCAGCTTGGATTTTCCCAATGGAATTTTGCCAAAGCGCAGGATGCGTTAAAAAAACCGTTTGGCATGATTTTGGCTACTGGTCCGACTGGTTCGGGAAAATCAACAACGCTGTACGCTATGCTTCAGGTTTTAAATCAAGACGGATTGAATGTGGTGACGCTTGAAGACCCGATTGAATACTTTATGGATGGCGTCAATCAATCGCAGGTGATTCCCGAAATCGGATACACATTTGGCTCGGGGTTGCGGAGCATTTTGCGCCAGGACCCGAATGTCATTATGGTTGGTGAAATTCGCGACCAGGAAACTGCTGAACTCGGCGTGCACGCGGCATTGACCGGCCATATCATGCTTTCATCGCTGCATACGAATAACGCCGTCGGCGCAATTCCGCGCCTGATTGATTTAGGCGTGCAGCGATTTTTGCTTCCGGCGACTCTTACGATTGTTATTTCCCAGCGTCTGCTTCGGGCATTGTGCGACCAATGCAAGAAACCTGTTCAAGCAACCGGTGAGATGGAAAAGATTATATCCGACGCCTTGGCAACATTACCAGACGAGATTAAAAAACAAGTTCCGTTTAGAAAACCATATACCGTGTACGAACCCGTAGGATGCAGCGCATGCAAGGGCAAGGGAACAATTGGTCGCATCGGCGCATACGAAATTTTGCATATGACGCCCGAACTTGAATCTTTGATTCTGAACGGACAAGGAGAAGCGAACATATTTGAAGAGGCGCATCGGCAGGGAATGACCACCATGCGCCAAGAAGGGATCTTTCATGCGCTTAACGGAAAAGTGTCGTTGGCTGAAGTGATACGCGAAACCGCGTAATGGGTATGAATGGGCAAAACTACAAAACGAAACTCGGGCAATATTTGGAGCTTGCGCAAAGCCAAGGAGCGTCTGATTTGCATTTGGGTATGGGGCGCAGGCCATCGCTTCGCATTGACGGGAATCTTTTACTCTTAACCAAAGAACCGGTTTTCACGCAGGAGGACATGCAGGGATTTATTGCTGCGCTGCTCACCGGTGAGCAGCAAAAGAGGTTTGAGCAAGAAAAAGAATTGGATTTCGGCTACACGCACGGAGAAAAAATCAGATGCAGGTGCAATGTATATCTGCAGCGCGGATATGTCGCGATCGCTATCCGGCTTATTTCGTTTCAAATCAAGGGTGTTGAAGAGTTGGGATTACCAATGATTTTGCACGAGTTTGCCAAAATGTCACAAGGATTTTTCTTGGTTGTTGGTCCTGCCGGACACGGGAAATCCACCACGCTTGCGGCGTTGATAGACGAAATTAACCATAATCGCACTGACCATATCATTACCATTGAGGACCCGATTGAATATGTGTTTGAACAGGATAGATGTTTGATTGACCAGCGTGAAGTTGGATATGACACCGTGTCGTTTAACCGCGCGCTCAAGTCTGTGTTGCGCCAAGACCCTGATGTGGTGATGATTGGCGAAATGCGCGACCCGGAAACCGTGGCAATCGCCTTGACTGCTGCAGAAACCGGCCATTTAGTGTTTTCAACCCTGCACACGAATAACGCTGCGCAAACTATTGACCGTATCATAGATAGTTTTCCCGCAAGCCAGCAGGGCCAGATACGCTCGCAGCTTTCATCAACGCTTGTAGGCATTGTGTCGCAGCGTTTGATTCCGCGCATGGAAGGCAGCCGCGTGCCTGCGGTTGAAGTTATGCTTGCCGATTCAGCTGTGAAGAATCTTATTCGCGAGGATAAAGTGTATCAAATTGATTTGGTTATTGAAACATCGTTGGATAAAGGTATGATATCATTAAACAGGTCGTTGGTTGATTTAGTGCGCCGCCGCGAAATATCTGAGGAAAATGCGTATGTGTATTCTATAAACCCAGGCGAATTGAAAAACTTTTTAAGCAACGGAAGCGGCATGATGCCGTAATCGTACATTTATGAAATTTGCTTATACCGGGAAAAACACGCAAGGCAAGGTTCAGAGCGGGCTTTTGGAAGCAGTGAACCAGGACGCGGCTATTACGCTGTTGCAGCAGGCAGGTTTGATAGTGTTGAAAATCGAGCAAAAGCGTGAAGGCGCATGGTATGAAAAACTCGTGCTGCCGTTTCAACGCGTGAGCTTGAAAGAAGTTTCAGTTTTTACGCGCCAGTTTGCTACGCTTTTGGAAGCGCAGGTGCCTTTGATTGACGCATTGCAAACCGTATACGCGCAAAGCACCAACCTGATGCTTCGCGAGGTGATTTTCGATATGTATTCTGACATTCAAGCAGGACTTTCGTTTTCCGACGCGCTTGCCAAATATGACAAAGTGTTTTCGCCGTTTTACGCGAATATGATTAAAGCAGCGGAAATGACCGGCAGACTTGATTCAGCATTGTTGTATCTGGCTGATTATTACGAACAGCAAGCGTATGTGAATACGAAGATTACAAATGCCATGATTTATCCCGTATTCATTTTGGTGCTTTTCGTTGCCGTAGTTGCGATTATGGTGACTGTGGTTATTCCGCAGCTGGGCACGGTGATTTTGGAAAGCGGTGTGACGCTTGATGAACTTCCGATGATGACCCAAATTTTGTTCGGCGCTGGGTCATTTTTCACAAAGTATATCGCAGTGGTAGTGGCTGTTTTGTTGGGTCTGGTCGTGGTGCTTGTCAGATATTTTTCATCCGAAGAAGGAAAATTGCTTGCAAGCACGATTTTACTCAAGCTCCCGGTATTCGGCGGGTTTTTGCAGCGGATGTATGTGGCGCGATTTGCCGAAACATTGAGCGTGTTGCTCAAGGGTGGTATTCCGGTTGCGTCCGGGCTTGATATTGTTGCCCATGTGATTGGCAGCGTGTACTATCAGGAAGCGGTTGAACAAATTGCGCAGGGCGTCAGGCAAGGCGAAACAATTTCCGCGCTCCTGCTTAAATATCCTGATTATTTTCCGCCTTTGATAAGCCAGATGGTCGCAGTGGGGGAGAAAACCGGCAGGTTGGAGGAGTTGCTGAAAAAAGTTGCATTGTCCTACACGCGCGAAATTGAATCATTAATCAATAGTTTGACGGAAATAATCCAGCCGATTTTAATCGTGGCGCTTGGTGTTTTGATCGGAGGGCTTATTGCCGCGGTTATTTTGCCTATTTACCAAGTTGCGCAGCGGTTTTAATGGTTGCCCATGCTTGAATTTCTTTGTATAATGTTATTATGAAAGCAAGTGAATTAAACTCATATCATATGCGATTACATAAAACACTTACCTCACACCACTTTTGCAAAGCGAAGAACAGAAGTGGTGCTGGATTTACGCTTATTGAATTGTTGGTTGTTATCACCGTGATTGGATTGTTAAGTTCCATGATATTGGTTGGCTTGCAGGGCGTTCGGGCGCAAGGCCGAGATACGCGCCGCGTGTCCGATATGCGCAATATGCAAAATGCGTTGGAACTTTATTTCAATAAAAATACTACGTATCCTGTTGGAAGCGGATGGTCTGTGCTGGGAACTGCGTTGCCCGATGTAGGCGTGAAAAAACTTTCCATTGATCCTTTGAACCGCGCGCCATATCAATATACCTATGTGTCAAGCCCAGACGGATTGCACTATGTTTTAAAAGCAGTATTAGAAGATATAAACAGCTCCGCATTGAAAGATAGCTTGAAAGATACGGAAATTCCGACTGGCGTAAGTTCTCCAGGATGTAACCCGCCTTCGTATTGCATTGGTTTATAGAACGAGTGTTTTTGATTTGAACAAAGAAACAAAAATGACGGGAATAGTATGACGGCATATATTTTGTCTTTTCTTATTGGATGTGCGGTGGGAAGTTTTTTAAACGTGGTGATTGATCGCGTGAATCCCGAGCATGAAGATTCGGCGTGGTCATTGGTGCAGGGCAGGTCGCATTGCGACAAATGCAAAAAAACATTGCAATGGTTTGAACTTATTCCCATAGTGAGTTTTTTTATGCAGGCAGGAAAATGCCGTTCATGCGGCGCTCGATTATCAAGGCACTATCCTGTAGTTGAGTTTATAACAGGCGCAGCGTTTACGTTGATATGGTGGCGCGTCACAGAACTTTTGCCATTTCACATGCCGAATCTTGCTATGATTCCACAAATATGGGTGCTGGGATTTATTTTGTGCTGGTGGGTGATTGTCGGGTTGGGCATTTTGATTTCCGCATATGACATCAAATATTATTTGATTCCCAACACATTGCTCGTCGCATTGATTGTTTCGGCGTGCATCACACAGGCGTATGCATTTATTGCCCGCGCGATTTTTTCAGGATTTCCCGATGCAGGATTAATGTTTACAGGCAATTTGGTGTATATGTTTGGTATGGAGCGTATGGCGTTTATGCGTATTATATGGGGTCTTGTATGCGGGTTAGCGTTAATCGGCGGCGCGTTTGTATTTTCTCGCGGCAAAGGCATGGGATTTGGTGATGTGTTGATTGCGGCTGCATTTGGGGTTTTATTTGGATGGCCCGATATTATGGTTGTGCTTTTTGTTGCGTTCGTATCAGGAACACTCGTAAGCATCGGGCTTTTGGCAATGCGCAAAAAAGATATGAAAAGCATGGTGCCGTTTGGCCCGTTTTTGATTTTTGGAGCTCTGACAACTATGCTTGTTGGTGATATACTCATAGCAGGATACGTACGGGTGTTTCCAATTTTGTTAACGTACTCAATATGAATCAATTTGGTTACGCAAAATCTCAAACTATGATTGAAATGCTCGTGGTGCTTGGCGTTTTCACCATACTGACAAGTATGGTGCTGGGGTTTTCGCGTACAGGAGAAGCGCAGGGAAAATTGTCGCGTCAAGTTGATTTATTGGTGACCGATATTCGCAGGACGCAGGAAAACGCGTATTTTTCCCGCGCAATTGGTGGCATTATGCCGTGCGGATACGGATTACTTTTTTCCACATCTTCGTATGCTATGCAAAAACTGACTGCCGCTGACTGTTCGCAGCAAAATACATTTACATTTAGCAATGCGGATGATGTTCCTAATTTTAAGCGAACGTTTACCGCTCCTGTTCGCATCAGCGCGATGTCGTCTAACCCGATTGCGTTTGTGCATCCCGTTCCTGCTGTGATATTTTATCCTGATGCCCAAGAAGCTTATGTCACGTTTTCCGTAGGTTCTGAAATATCGCGAACAGTTATTATTAATAAATTTGGGGGGATTCAGATTCAGTAATCTATACCCTGTAGTGAATTTTCAATTTAGTAAATGTTTATTCTCGTTGCATTATTGACTTTCAGCATGTGTGAATACTTCTTTGTATAATACACCTACTCTCTTTTTTCCGCTTTGTGGGATATTGAAAATCTACTACAGGGTATACCCTGTAGTGTCATGCCAGAGGCAGATCCACCTTTGGCGGAAAAATGCGACTGCCTTAACAAGAGAATTTCACGCAAGAATATATAAACCAAATAGCATTGATGATATTATGTATAAAATAAAACAAGAAATACGGCATCAAATTCTGTCGCATTTCTACTACAGGGTATATGGCAAGATTTTCAAAACAGTCCGATAGTAGAATTTCAGCATCCTGCAAAGCGGGGGAAAAGTCGAAATTTCATACAGGATGGTCCTGGAATGAATTTTTAATACGCATTTGTGACGCATTTTCGCGAATCTGTTGGAAATCTATTTGGGGCCTGCCCCGTAGTGTATTTTCGGCATACGCGCGGAGCGCGTTTTCGCGAAGCAGCCGAAAATCTACTACGGGGTTTACCCAGCACCACTTTTATTATAACAAAAGTGGTGCTGGGTTTACCTTTGTTGAAGCGCTTATTGCGATGAGCTTGATTATTATTGCGTTTGTGAATGTACTGTCAATAACCAGTTTTGCATTGGGTAGAATTCGTGAAGCGCGCGACAGCATGGTTGCAAGTTATTTGGCGCAAGAGGGAATTGAGTTAGCTGCTGCGCTCCGAGATGAAAATTGGCTGAACAACAGGCCATTTGACAGTTCTATTACCAACGGCACATACCGCATGGATTATCTCGGAACTATTGATGCCAGCGCGGGCAGCCCCCTTTTATTTGACCAGCAAAAAGGATTTCAGTATACGACTGGCGTCCCGACGTCGTTTATCAGGCGCGTTACATTTTCAAAACCGAAGGCATATATTGTGAAGGTTCAGTCGCAAGTTTCATGGACCGCGCGCGGCACAACGCGGTCCATGGTCGTGGAAGATAATTTGTATAATTGGCTCTCCATATAATATGAAACGCGCATTGCTGCGATTTATGCAAGGTTTTCGGAAATCTACTTGGGGCCTGTCTGCGCAGGCAGGCCTGCCCTGTAGTGATTTTCCGGCGTGCGCGCAAAGCGCGTTTTCGCGAAGCAGCAGGAAATCTACTTTGGGCCTGCCCTGTAGTGATTTTCCGGCGTGCGCGCGGAGCGCGTTCGTGCGAAGCTGCCGAAAATCTACTACAGGGTTTACCCAGCACCACTTTTGCTGTGGCAAAAGTGGTGCTGGGTTTACATTACCCGAAATGCTTGTAGCGTTTACCATTTTTTCAATGGTGATTTCTGTAACCAGCGCGGTATTTTTGAATGTGTCAAGAAGTTATCGCATTGCGTCTGGATTTTTCAATGCCCAACAAACCATGCGTTATGCCATGGAATTGATGACATATGAAGTTAAAGAAGGCGCGCAGTATGAAATGCCTACGCAAAATCAATTCCGGTTTACAGACGAAAACAACAAGAGCATTTTGTATTTTGTGAATGACGAACAATTGATGCGTAAAGAAGACGCTGCGGCGCCAATCCCTTTTACTGATACGCGATTGCGCGTTACTGGTTTTTCCGTGGTGATTCCAGCGTCCAATCCAGGTGTTCAGCCGCGCGTGACATTTTTAATTACGATTGCGCCTAAGACCGACACAGGAAATATGGGCGACTTGGCGTTTACGCTGCAAACAACTATGACACAAAGAAAAATAACTTTTTGATAATTTCAAAACCCAAATATCAAATGCCAAATCAAGTTCAAAGTAAAAGTGATACAAAATACGACCTGAAAGAACGGACTGCTCGATTTGGAGAAGCTGTGATAAAATTTGTAAGAACATTGCCAAGTAATTCCGTGAATAATCCTTTAGTAAGTCAGATAATGCGTTCGGCAACAAGTGTTGGCGCAAATTATATGGAAGCTGATACAGCAGAATCGAAAAAAGATTTTCAACACAAGATTGGGTTGTGTAAAAAAGAATCAAAAGAAACAATGCATTGGTTTCGTATGTTTGCCCAGGCGAATCAAGATAGAAAAGAGGAAATTCGTGGGTTATGGAAAGAAGTAAGAGAATTGACACTTATTTTCTCTAAGATTGTTATCAATTCAAAAAACACACACGCAATTTAATCATTTGATATTGATTTGACATTGGAAATTTGACATTTGGCATTCATAATATAGCATTCGTATCATTCGTACCCATTAGTATATTTGTATCTTTTATTTTTATATGAAATATTCTCACGGTCAAATTATGCTGCTTTCCGTGTTATTGCTTTCTGCGATTTTTTCCATTGTCTTGTCTTTGTCCATGTCGTTTACAACAAATATGCAGCAAACGCGTTTGGTGGGCGATTCTGTGCGCGCGTTTTACGCAGCTGATACGGGAATTGAAAACGGACTGTACCAGTATTTTAAAGATAAAACTGCGACATTACCCGCAGGTATTATGACCAACTACACATATTGTTGCGACGTTACAATGCGAGAACCGCAACTCCCTGGTGAGGATTTGAAAATTACCAGCACAGGATACTCGCCGTTTCCTGCAGTGTCAAATAAACTCGTGCGCAGTATTGAGGTCCAGGGGTTTTAAAAGGTATGAGTCAAAAAACCAAAGGCGTTATCCTGGGAATACCCCCCTGTTTTTAGGAGGTACGCAAGCTTTTATTGAGTCGTAATTTATGGTAAGATGAAGCATATGAGGAAAATCCCCCAGAAGCTTCAGCCGTTTCTCTGGTCAAAGAATGTCAGAGAACTTGATTTGAAAAGGGATAAAAACTATATTATCCCCCAGATTTTGGCTTTCGGCAGCTTAAAAGAGATAAAATGGCTTTTAAAGGTATATGGTAAGAGCAAGACGCGGAAAGTATTTTTGGAAAATCCCCAGCCCATTTTTACCGCTTCTCTTTTGCATTTTGTCAAAAACTTCGTTTTAGATATCAGAAGAAAAGAAATTGATGAAAAAAAATATCTTACCAATATCATTGGAACTGCTAGATAAGGAGAAAAAAGAGGATTTACATAAATTATCTCCTTTTTTTAAACAAGGAGGGGTGTTGGCGGGCGGAACGGCTTTGATGTTTCAGCTAGGGCATCGTCGATCATATGACTTTGATATCTTTTTCCCTTTTTCTATTCCCGGAAAGTTTTTGCGCAAAGTTTCAGAGATTTTCGGCAGAAATTTCCAGGTGTTAATGGATAATAGCGATAATTTAACGTTTTCCACTCCCAAAGGCACGAAAGTGACTTTGGTTTATTTTCCTTTTCCCAGGCTTTACCCTTTGCTGGAAAATGATTTTTTGGCAGTTTCTTCTTGGAAAGATATTGCTTCTGATAAAGCTTATGCTATCGGCCGCCGTCCTCAGTACCGAGATTATATTGATTTGTTTTTTATTCTTAAAAAAGGATTTTCTCTTAAGCAAACAATTAAAGATGCCGAGAAAAAATTTGGCGGCGAGTTTTCCGAGAAACTTTTTTTGAGTCAGCTTTCTTATTTAAAAGACGTTAAAGACTTTTCAATAGAATTTCTGAAGGAAAAAGTCAACCTGGAGGAACTTGAAAAGTTTTTTCTAAAACAAGTAAAAAATTACGGACTTGGTTAATTATTGTTAGCCCTTTTTGTAAGGTTTAAGACCAAGCCTTAAACCTTCATATGAGCCAAAAAACCAAAGGCGTTATTTTGGGAATTATAGGATATACTCTTTTACCTTTGTCGTGGTGGAATGATGCGTTTGTCAATATTCCACTTGCGTATGGTTTGGGGCATTGATTGGATTCATTTCTCAAAAACTGTTTTTCCCTCCCTATGATGGTCAGGCTCAAGATGGTTAAGGGCGAAAACATATAAAAATAAAAACAAGGCATACGCCGTGTTTTGAAAATCTATAATGCATATTAACAAAAACCTCTCGCAGCGTCATTGAGCTTACGAGAAGCTTTCCGGAGACCCTCTGAGGGCCTCCATGTATTCGCGGTAGAAGAAGAAAAAAGCAAATCCTGAAAGCATGATTTGGGATGTTTGGAAACGTACGTTTTTCCAGGGAACTGAAGCTGAAAGATCGGGATTGGGCACAGAGGAATCTATACAATCAATAACGAAACAAGAT
>MNWK01000018.1 GCA_001872485.1 Parcubacteria group bacterium CG1_02_44_31 | reverse complement strand
CAACCTCAAACCCATGGCATTGTTACCTATACCTTAAATTGCAATAATGCAGGTGGTTCTGATACCAAAACATTCCAACTTGGCGTCAAATTGTTTTCATGGCGCGAAGTGTTGCGCGGCATCTATGACTCGGCATCTCAATTCACTGCATATACGCACTTCGGATTCGCGTCCGTGCTTGATGCAATCAAAGCGAAACTGTCACTGGGACAATAAGGTCAAGGTCTTCGCAAGAACAAAGTTCTTGCGAAGACAGGTCACAACAAAACCGCTCGTTTCAAGGGCGGTTTTGTGTTGATGTTTATCCAGCACCAGTTTTACAACGCAAAAGTGGTGCTGGGTTTACCCACACACACATACTAGTCTTGTATGATAGGATTGGTGCGAGATTTATCCACACAATGCGAGCCTTTGCCCATCGAAGCGGGCTACGGCACCGCAAGACTGGGCTAAGTTACATCTGGACAGAATTAAAATATTCTTCTTCATCCTCCATCTTGGGTTTAAAGCTTAAATTAAAGCAGTATATTACATTACATGTTACATTATATAACGATCGTTACATAATGTAATGTTTTCTTGATTTTCTTGGGGAAGTTTTAATTTTAGAATGACGCATATTTTATGTTATAAGGGAATGAAAACAAATATATTATGTCTTGCCGCAACAAAGCCGTTCATCCACGGCAGTAAGACCATGGATTTTTGGCTGTGGGATAAATACTTTTGTTATGTTATACTAAAGTAGTATCAAACCCGTTGCAAACAACTAATAACTTATTACTGATAATTCGCCCATGAGCACATTTGATGAAATTCTAAAAATCAGACAAAAAAAACTCGCGCAACTGAAGCAACTCGGCATTGACCCGTATCCAGAAAAATCGCCGCGCACGCATGAAATTAAAACTGTGCACGACCAGTTTAAAAAACTTTCTCAATCAAAAAAAACGGTTACCGTATGCGGCAGAATGACAGGCCTTCGATTTCACGGCGGAGCAATATTTGCAGACCTGAAAGACAGCACGGGTAAAATCCAGATATTATTCAAAAAAGACACGCTTGCCGAACAGTTTGAGTTCATCCAATATTTTGATATCGGCGATTTTGTCTGGGCAAGCGGCGCGTTATTTGCCACACAACAGGGGGAGCAAACCATTGAAGCAAAACAATTCGGCATGCTTTCAAAATCAGTTCGACCCATTCCCCAAGAATACTTCGGGCTTTCTGACGAAGAAGAACGCTCGCGCAGGCGCTATGTTGACTTACTCGCAAACGAAGATGTGTATGCGCGGTTTCAAAAAAGATTTGCTATCATAAAGGCAATGCGGGAATACTTGTACGATAAGGGATTTATTGAAGTGGAAACGCCGATTTTACAGCCCATTCACGGAGGCGCAAACGCAAAGCCGTTTAAAACGTACCACAACGCTTTGGGCATTGAAATGTATTTGCGCGTTGCGCCGGAATTGTACCTTAAGCGTTTGATAATTGGAGGTTTTGATAAAATTTTTGAAATCGGCAAAAATTTCCGCAACGAAGGAATTGACCGGGAACACAATCCGGAATTTACTACAATGGAATTATATTGGGCGTATCAGGACCGAGACGGTTTGATGCAGTTCACCCAAGATTTGTTTTCGCATATGTTTGAATCATTTATCAAAAACGTAAAAGAGTACGAGTACCAAAACGCCGTGTATCGCTTGAAAACTCCGTATCCGCGCATACAATACGACCAGGCTCTCAAACAAGCTGTCGGACTTTCCTATGACGCATCACGCGACGAATTTGTTCAAGCGGCAAAAGCAAAAGGTATTGAGGTTGAGCACAACGAACCAAAATACAAAATTGCTGACACTATCATAAAAAAACTCGTGTATCCAACACTGACTCAGCCGACATTTTTAATTGACCATCCTATTGAAGCGTCGCCGCTTTCTAAAGCATCAAATAATAAGGCGTTGCGGTTCCAACTGGTCATCGCGGGGCTGAACGAATTATGCAACGCATGGTCTGAAATCAACGACCCTGCGTATCAAAAAGAGCAGTTCGCAAACCAGGAAAAAAACCGAAAAGCAGGGGACGAAGAAGCGCAGCGCATGGATACGGATTACATTGAAGCGCTTGAATACGGTATGCCGCCCACAGCAGGCATAGGTATTGGCATAGATCGACTCATCGCGTTTATCACCAACGCACCGAGCATCAAAGAAGTCATTCCATTTCCAACATTGAGGCCGAGAGAATAGGTGAGACTGTTTTTTCCCGTTCTACCTGCGCAGACAGGTCTATGCTATGATAGATAAATACTTTTGTACATTTGAAACAGCTTTTTGAAGTTCAAAACATTAAAAATTTCATGGCTTCATGACTTACGTCCTATGAACATTGCTTTTTTTGAGGTTAAAAATGAGGAAAAAGAATACATTATCCAACACTTGCCGCACAAACATACTGCGCTGTTTTTTACTGAACCGTTTAAACCCGAATTACTCAAAGACCATGCTGACATTGCCGCGCTTTCGGTATTTGTCCAATCGCATATTAACGCAAGCGACATCGCAGCTTTGCCAAACCTTAAGCTTATCACCACACGCTCGACCGGATTTGACCATCTGAATATCAGCGAGCTTTCGCAAAATGGAATTGCGCTTGGGTATGTTCCCGGGTACGGAGACAACACGGTTGCGGAATTCGCGTTCGGGTTATTGCTTGCGGTATGCAGAAAAATCACAAAAGCAAACGCGCGGATTCGGCTGGACGGCGATTTTGAAATCCACGAAGATTACGAAGGGTTTGACTTATTGGGAAAAACCATTGGCATCGTAGGGACCGGGCGTATCGGCACGCATATGATTCGCATTGCCAATGGATTTGGTATGCGCGTGCTCGCGTATGACCCAATGCCAAAGCCAGAACTTTCACATGAAATGAATTTCACTTATACATCGCTCGATAATGTGCTTGCCCAATCCGACATCGTTTCGCTCCATGTCCCATACTTTGAGCAAACCCATCATCTCATCAACAAAAATGCGTTTTCAAAAATGAAGCAAGGCGCAATACTTATCAACACCAGCCGCGGGGCAGTGGTGGACACTGCGGCAATGCTTGAAGCTTTGCAAACCAGAAAACTCGGCGGCGCAGGAATTGATGTGCTTGAAGGAGAAGAATATATCACGGACGAACGCTCATTTATTTTGTACGGCAAGCAGGCAGACCAAAGCGTTAAAAACATTGCGGAAAATCTTGTTTTGGTTGATATGCCCAATGTAATTGTTACTCCGCACATCGCGTTTTACACCAAAGAAGCCCTGTACCGCATTTTGGATACGGATATGAAAAACATCGCATCATTTGCGCAAACCGGAAAACCCGCATGCGATATTATGGCAAGCAGACGTATTGTGTCTTCTGCGCCCTCAAGCGGCCCTGTCGCTACTTAATAATTTATTCGTATCCATTCGTATCGTTAGTAAACATTTGTATATTAGTATCTTTATTTATTATGTTAGACATCAAATTCATTCGGGAAAATTTTGACGCAGTCAAAGCAAACGCTATAAGGCGTAAAGCAAATGTTGACATCAACGACATTATCGCGCTTGATGACAAACGAAAACAGCTCGCGACCGAGCTTGACCAGTTGCGCGCGCGGCAAAATAAAGAATCAAGAACAAAACCAACTGACGAAAAAATCCAGGAGCTCAAGGAACTTTCAAACAAAATCCAGGAAGTGGAAAAGCAAGTAATCCAAACAGAAAAAGATTTATTTGACAAAATGTCCTGGCTTCCCAATATGCTTGACCCGGATGTTCCTGACGGGGAAAGCGACGAAGATAATAAACCCATTACTTACTGGGGCGAACCTACGAAATTTAATTTCGAGCCCCAAGACCATCAAACATTGGGTGAAGCGCTGGATATTATTGACATTGAACGCGGAGTAAAAGTTGCGCAGTCCCGTTTTTACTTTTTGAAAAACGAGGGCGTGCAATTGCGCTTTGCGCTCATGCAATTTGCGTTTGACTATCTGCGTCAAAAGGGATTTACCGTAATGTCCACCCCGCACGTTGCAAAAGAACGGACGCTGTTTGGAACAGGGTATTTGCCGTTTTTCAAAGACGATATGTATAAACTTGAAGGCCAAGATTTGGCGCTCATTGGCACATCTGAACAAACCCTTGTCGGGTATCACATGGACGAAATTTTGGAGATGAAAGATTTACCTAAATGCTACACCGCGTATTCAGAATGTTTCCGTACTGAAGCAGGGTCATACGGCAAGGACACGCGCGGCATTTTTCGGGTCCATGAATTTATGAAAGTTGAGCAAATCGTGTTTTGCGAGCCAGAAGTTTCACGCCAATGGCACGACGCATGCCTTGCGAACGAGGAATATTTTTTGCAAACGCTCAAACTTCCGTATCGCGTGGTGCTCACATGCGTGGGGGATTTCGGCGCTCCTGGATATAAAAAATATGACACCGAAGCATGGATTCCAAGCCAGAAACGATACCGCGAAATGACTTCCAACACCAACCTCACGGATTTTCAAACGCGGCGGCTCAATATCAAATATCGCAAAAAAGACGGAACGCTCGGCTATCCTCACACGATTTCCGCAACAGGCATTACGGACAGGTTTTTGCTCGCGATTATGGAAAATTACCAGCAACAGGACGGTTCAATCCGCATCCCGGAAGCGCTGGTGCCGTATATGAACGGCATTACGGAAATCAAAAAGTGATGCATAAGCTTACAAATCCTAAGCACTAAACACTAAATCCTAAACAAGCACTAAGCACTAAATTCTCTTGCAAAACAAGATCCCGCCCTGCGGTGATAAACAAGCACTAATCGCTTGAGTGCAATGCGCATAACATCCTTCACAGCATGAACGCGCAATCTCGCCGTGACAGTATTCGTCAAAGAAAACGCAGATATTGGTGGAAAACATTTTCCGCGTTTCTCGCGATGATTACAATAGGTATCGGCGCATACGGCATTTTGTTTTCCCGCATTTTTTGCATTCAAACCATTCGCGCGCGCGGCAACGACGATTTATCACAAGCAATTCAACAAGCAGCGTGGGACGCAATTTGGAAACAGCAACAATCCATTATTCCGAAAAACAACATCTTGTTTGTAAACAAAGCGTATGTGAGCGCGCGCCTGCTTGAACAGTTTCCCGACATCCAACAGTTTCATATGACATACGATATTATTGCGAAAACGCTTGATATCACGAATGTTGAACGCGAGGCCGTCGGCGTTGTGTGTAAACCCAATGGACCATGCCATTTCGTGGATAGTAAAGGTATTTTGTTCCATACCACTGACGGATTTGAACTGGATAAACTTGCAATTATGGACGAGACTGAAAAACCGCTATCTACGGGCATTGATACTCCGTATGCAAACAGAAACTTCATCGCAATTCTTCAGGCATATTGGAACGCCGCGCAACATGTCATCCCGATTACGTCCATTCTTGTCAAAAGCGATTCGCTGCAAGCAGGATACGTTCAACTCAATACTTCAGAAAATTGGTATGTGCTGGTTCATACCTCCATGGACCCTCACGCAACCATGCAAAAAGTCGCAACCATTATTCGCACAGAGTTTGAAGGAAAAACAAATAAACTCCAGTATATTGACGCGCGGTACATGGATAAAGTGTATTATAAGTAACAAGCGAATAGCATTCGTAACATTGAACTTTGAAAGGGCGGGAATGATGCTGGAATAAATACTGCATATATGCGAGGATTTCTAAATCCTAAACTCTAAATCCTAAACAAATCCTAAATCACAAATTTCAAACTGTTTTGAACACGAGAATTTAAAATTTGGTGCTTGTTTATCACCGCAGAGCGGGATCTTGTTTAGAATTTAGTGCTTAGTATTTAGAATTTATAAACTATGATATAATTTCATATATGGAACCAGAACATATCGCGCAGATTAAACAAATCTTTCAGAAAAAAGCCGCGCAAACGCCCGGGCTGACGCCTGAACAAGAAAAGCAGATTTTGCACGAAATTATCATTGAACGTATCAAGCAGCCCAGCTTGGGAGCTTCAACGCAAACTGGTACAACGCAACAAGACCAAACGCAGCAGCCGATATCTGCAACCAAGCCACTTCCTGCTTCAACGCAATCATCGGGCCATGCGGCAGTGGTGCGAACACTTGTACAAATGGCGGTACACGAAGATTTATACAAAGCTGCGCAACTTGCGTACGACACAAAAAACCCGTATCTTATTGACCAATTTCACGATACGCTCGTGGATGAGTTTTTCAATATGATTAAATCCGAACTATAAATTTATGTCTGCAGAAGTCGCATTGGTAATTGTCGCAATCGTATGTGTCCCATCCATTGCAGCCGTATGGTATTTCATCCATATATGGCAGGAGAAAAAAGGACTGCGTACGGTTTTGCAATACAAGCTCGTGCATGTCGCGCTGTACAGACCCCTAGAACAAGACAAGCGCGATTGGAAACAGGAAATTGCGCTTTCCGAACAGTTGTTTACTTCGCTTGCCAGCTTCAAACTGCCGCCGGTTATGGAAATAGCAGTGCATAACATCAGCGAGGAAATCCATTTTTATTTCGCGGTCGGCCGCGCAGAAGTTGATTCGCTTATCCGTTTGATTCAGGCATTTTGGCCGCGCGCAACCGTGGAGCCAACGCAAGATTACAACATTTTTAATCCCACGGGCGGAAGCATCATCGCGGCGCTCAAACAAACCAAAGAAAAAATCCTTTCCATCAAAACATTTGACACGACGGAAGAGGACTCACTGCTCCCCATACTCAATATTTTTTCATCGCTCCTCAAACAAGGGGATGGCATTGCCATGCAAATTATTTTCAAAAAAGCAGGGTCAGGTGCGGCAAAAAAAATGAAAAAAGCGCTTGAGGAAATGCAAAAAGGCGAATCCTTGAAAAAAGCGCTTGAAAAAGCCGACTCCACGCCCTTAAAAGAACTTGGCGAAACATTTATTAAATCGTTCAGCGTCCAGCAAAAACCAGCTGAAGAAAAAAAACAAGAGAAAAAAGAAACCGTTGACCAAGAAACCATTACACTCATATCAAAAAAGTTAGGCAAACCGCTTTTAGATGTCAATATCCGCTTTGTCATTTCATGTGAAAATGAAGAACGCGCAAACACGTTTTTGAACCAATTGCAATCAATCTATCCTTTGTATACCGAAGTCAAAGGAAACGGGCTTGAACTTCAACCATACAGCGGCAAAAAAGAATTAAAAAGCGCATACGATTATTCATTCAGGTATTTTCGCAATGACCAAAAACTCGTATTAAACACCCAAGAGCTTGCAAGTGTTGCGCACTTGCCTACGCAAACCATATTGAGTTTATCCAAAGTCCAGCAAGTTAAATCGCGCACCGCAGCTCCGCCAATAGAACTTCCGCAGGAAGGATTGTTGCTGGGAACATCCGTGTACCGATCCGAACGTAAACCCGCGTATATGCTAACAGAAGACCGTTTCAGACATATGTACGTTATCGGGCAAACCGGAACAGGCAAAAGCACATTTTTGAAAAATCTGATGAAGCAAGACATTGAAAACAACAATGGCATTGCGTTTATTGACCCGCACGGCGACGACGCGGAAAATGTCTTGACATTTATTCCGGAATCGCGCATGCAAGATGTGGTGTATTTCAATCCAGCCGACATTGAGCATCCCATGGCGTTTAACATGCTGGAGTACGACCGTACAAAACCCCAACAGCGAACTTTTATCGCAAACGAACTCATTGAAATCATCGGCAAGATTTACGACCTTAAGGAAACCGGCGGACCGATGTTTGAACAATATCTTAAAAATGCGCTGTTCTTGCTTATGCTTGACCCGATTATCAGTCCAACGATTTTGGATGTCCAGCGCGTGTTTTCCGATACGAATTTCAGACAAGAATTGCTTGGCAGATGCCCAGACCCTGCAGTAGTGATGTTTTGGAAAAAAGAAGCGGAAAAAGCAGGTGGAGATTGGAGTTTATCCAATATGTCCATTTGGGTCAATTCAAAACTCACGCCATTTATTTCCAATGACTACATCAAACCCATTATCGGACAGGAAAAATCCACGCTTGATTTCAAAGATATTCTCGCGCACAAAAAAATTCTGGTTATCAATCTCAGCAAAGGCAAACTGGGCGAGACCAACGCGTTTTTCCTGGGGCTTTTGATTGTGGGTAAAATCCTAATGTATGCCATGGAACGGGAAGCGTCGGAACGCACGGATTTTTATTTCTATATTGACGAGTTTCAAAATGTGGTGACCAAAACCATTTCCAGCATTTTGTCCGAAGCGCGCAAATTCAGACTGGCGCTCCATATCGCGCACCAATACATTGCGCAAATCCCCGAAGATGTGAAAAATGCGGTATTTGGGAATGTGGGAACCATTGTGGCATTCCGCATTGAAATCAAAGACGCGGACGCAATCAAAGATTATTTCAAACCGAACTTTGACCAGCAGGACTTGATACGTTTGGACAATATGAACGCGTACATACGGCCTTTGATTCAAGGCAAAACCGCTTCTGCGTTTAACATTTTCATTGATTTTCCGCCGCGCACTGACCCGCAAAAAGTAAACAAGATTCAAGATTTGTGCAGACAAAAATTCACAAAGCCGCGCGAGCAAGTCATTGAAGCAATCAACGCAAAATACGTATCAGTCAAACCGCCAGAACCGCCGACGCCCGCAGCGCCTACAAATCCTTTTGCGGTCTAAACCCCGTAGTGAATTTCCGGCAATTCTTCGAATGAGGTTTGTTGATCGAAATATGTCGAAATATGTTAATTATGTATACGACTGCCGTCGCGGAAACCGATAAGTAGCCGAAAATCTACTACAGGGTAAACCACAATGCCAAAGCAATTCGGACGATTTCTTATTGTGGGAATTATCAACACCCTAGTTGACTGGGGGATATTAAATATCCTGCTCATTGCCACGCGCGATCAAACCCTGCCATTATACGCATTGTTCAAATCCGTTTCGTTTGCATGCGCGGTGATATGCAGTTATATTCTCAACAAGCGTTTTGTATTCCGGTCGCGCGAAAAATCGTCTTCAAAGCAAATACTTGCATTCGTATGCGTCAGCTTGGCCAGCTGGATTCTTAATGCCGGCATTGCAACCTACGCGACGTTCTCAATCCCGTTTTCTGTTTTTTGGGTCAAAGCAAACGCGGGCGCAGTGCTGGGGACGCTCGTAAGCTTGATGGTGAATTATCTGGGATACAAAAACCTCGTTTTTAGGAGTCCAAACTGATATAATACAACAAGTATGGCAGACAACATTCCTCTTGTTTTTTACCGCAAATACCGCCCCCAGAGGTTTGCTGATTTTGTGAATCAAGTTCCGGTTCGCCAAACTTTACAAAACGCTATAATACTGAACAAAATCTCGCACGCGTATTTGTTCGCAGGCACGCGCGGCACGGGCAAAACAACTATGGCGCGCTTGTTTGCTAAAACAATAAATTGTCTTAGTCCCGAACGTAATCAAGGGACCAAAAAACCTTTCATTGAACCGTGCAACAAATGCGAATCTTGCTTGGATATTGAGCGTGGACGTTCAATTGACTTGATTGAAATTGACGCAGCGTCAAACCGCGGCATTGACGATATCCGCGATCTCAAAGAAAACATTCGTTTTTCTCCGGTCAAAACGAAATACAAAGTATTTATCATTGACGAAGCGCATATGCTAACCCCGCCGGCATTTAACGCATTGCTCAAAACTCTTGAAGAGCCGCCCAAACACGCCATTTTAATTTTGGTAACCACGGATGCGGAAAAGTTACCAGCAACGATTTTGTCGCGCGTCCAACGTTTTGATTTCAAACGCTTGCCCGCAAACGACATTGCAAAGCGCCTGGAATTTATCAAAACAAAAGAGGGAATTAACGCCGAGCCGCAAGCGCTTCATCACATCAGCCAATTGGCTGACGGCAGCATCCGCGACGCGGAATCTATTTTTGGACAAGTGGTTGCGTTTTCAGCTGATAAAACCATCACGCTTGACGAAGTGGAGCAAATTGTCGGCTCAATTAGGTTTGAAAAAATGCAGGAATTCCTGTTCGCTTTGGCGAAAAACAATGTGCAGGAAAGCATCCAATACATCAATAATGCGCAAAATCAGGGCCTGCAGTTGTATGAAGTCATACGCTTGGCAACAACCATTTTGGAAAAAATACTGGTGCTTAAAATGGATGCATCATTTGCGCGCGACCTTGAAAAAGAATATTCTTTGGAAGAACTGGAAACGCTCAAAACCCTTGCGCAAACATTTGACGCGAAAAAACTTCAAAAACTCGTGCGCGAGTTCTTAAACTTTATTCCATATATTAAAAAATCAATACTACCGTCCTTGCCAATAGAGTTGGCGATTATTGAAACAATGAGTGAGTAATGTTCTGTGAATATAAATTCGTTGCCTTAAACAGCGATTTTTGCTACTATGAAATGGCATTGCGGGGTCGCATGCCTGCGCAGGCAGACTTACCTGCCGTAGGCAGGTCTAACAACAGGATTGAAAAGAAGGAGATATTAAAGCATCTTTTAAAATAAATTGCGGGGTCGTCTAATGGTAGGACAGCGGGCTTTGGACCCGTCAATCTAAGTCCGATTCTTAGCCCCGCAGCACGAGTGAAACGAGTGATGCGGGTTTCGCTCGTCCGAAGTTTTAATGAAGGAGAATCCCGCAGCAGTTAGATTTTGCCATGTGAAGCATTCGCAAAATCAACTGTCCCGAGCGAAGCCGAGGGACAAGAATGACGCAGTCCAGAATAATGTCGAAGGATAAAAATACGACGTGGTCCCTGGCTCGCCGAGAAACCGAAATTTGGGCAAGAACCCAACGACATAAGAATAAAATCTCAATATGGCATCTAATCTTAACTTTCAAAAACTCCAAACAAAAACCGGCATACCCGTGTATGTTATGCCTTTGCCCCATGCGCAATCCGTTGCCGCTGGGGTATTTGTCAAAGCAGGCACGCGCGACGAACAATGGCCAAAGGAAGCCGGTCTTGCGCATGCTTTGGAACATATGAGTTTTCAAGGAACAAAAAGCTTTCCCACAAGCAAGGACGTGAGCGCGTACTTGGAAGAAATCGGCGGATACCACAATGCATGGACCTCGAGCGAAGGAACGTTTTACCATAACCGCGTGCCAGTAACGCATAAAGATCGTGCGTTTATCTCACTCGGGGAGATTCTCAACGAACCGCTTATCCCGCAGGAAAAAATCGGAACAGAAATGAAAAACATCATTGAGGAATTGCGTATGTATATGGACAACCCAGACAGCTTTTTATCAATACTCAACCAAAAGTTTCTGTTCGGTGACCACCCATTAGGCAAAAACGAGCTTGGTACCATTGAAGCGCTGTCAAAATTTACACGCAACCACTTTCTTGAATTTCGCAAACGCTACTACCATGCATCAAACTACACGTTCATCATCACGGGAAACATTACGCCTGACGAAGCGCTCGCAGGATTTGAAACCAATTTCCCGCAAGCTGATTTCCAACCCGCAAACAACAGATTGCTTATTCCGTTGGTTGAAAAACCTGATAGAACATATGTACACAAAAAAGAATTGGAACAAGTGCACGTGGCGTTGAGCGCGCCCATTGGACAAGGAAAAGAGAAGCCCGCGCGAAGCATACAGATTTTCACGGTAATGCTTTCTGGCGGAGCATCGTTTCCGTTGTTTCAGGAAGTACGCGATAAGCGAGGATTATGCTACTCCATTCACGCCGGAACATCGCGAAATTCTGATGTGGGAGAGTTTTCTATTAACATTGGTACAGACCCAAAACGATACCAAGAAGCGATTGATGTTTCGCTGGATGTTGTGCGCGAAAGTAAAAATGATGAACCATTGCTCGCAAAGGCAAAGGACATGATGTTAGGCAGTTTAGCGCTTCAGTTTGAACATACAGGTGGCATTCTTGAATCAGCGGCATTCTCTACTCTGTTTGACGGACAACCAAAAGGATACGATGAATTGATGAAAGAAATCCAAGAAATTACCATTGACGACGTAACGTCCGCGGTTGATATGTATCTGAAACCAGAAGATATGCGTAAAGTGTTACTGGTTCCGAACGAATTGGAGATAAAATAACACGATACCAATATACGAATCGTACTAATTATACGAATTCGTATCATTAGTACAAATTAGTACTATTTGTATCAATACCTTTTATGTCCGCACAAGAAAAACACGAATATATCAGCCAGTTACTCAAGCAATACGGTATTGTAGAGCATTTGAAAGTGTTTGATGCAAGCACGAAAACATCGCAGGATGCGGCAAATCAAATCGGGTGTTCGCTTGGACAAATCGGAAAGAGCATGATTATTCAAGCAGGAGACAAACCTGTTTTAGTTATCACATCCGGTGTGAATAGGGTGTCGTTAGAAAAACTTTTTCTGATATTGCAAAACCATTCCAATGTGGGGCCCAAGCGAAGCTCGGGAGGGTGGTGGACGGGTCGTAGTCTTAAGAATTTAAGAATGGAAGATATTAAAAAAGCAGATGCGGATTTTGTGTATGAAAAAACAGGGTTTCCTATTGGCGGCGTTGCGCCGTTCGGACATAAAATTCCTATTGAGCATATTTTCATTGACCGGGATTTGATGCAGTTTGAAACCATCTGGTGCGCAGGCGGAACCCCGCATGCCGTATTTGAAATAACTCCGCAAAAGCTTATTGAAATAACGCACGCAAAAATAGCAGATATTAAAGAATAGTAATAATGCGAATAAATTTATAATGCCGATGATGCCTGCCCGCAACGTCTGAACGTAGCGATGGCGGGCGGGCGAATTGCGAATATGACAAACGAAATACAGAAGCTCGTCTATCCCGAACTATCCTATAAGCTCAACGGAATAATGTTTGCTACCCATAATGAACTTGAAAGATACAAGAGCGAAAAACAATATGGCGATGCCATAGAGCAACAATTAAAATACTTCGCTATTCAATACACGCGCGAACAGATTCTCCCACCCTTGTTTCCCGGGGAATCGGAGGGAAGAAACCGAATTGATTTCCTTATTGATGATAAAATCATTTTGGAAATAAAAGCAAAACGTATCATCAGTCGTCAAGAATATTATCAAGTACGTCGCTATTTGGAGTCATGCCGTAAAAAATTAGGTATTCTGGTGAACTTCCAAGCAAAATACTTGCGTCCCAAAAGAATCCTGAACTCAATGTTATAACAATTTGTAATTCGTAGATTGGCATATAAAAGTTATTAGCATCATTCCATATGATTACTCGTAACCAAGCATTGGCTCTTATCCAAGAGCATGTGGAAAACAAAAACATTATCAAGCACATGGTCGCGCTTGAAGTCGTGATGGGTGCAATCTATGATGCGCTGCAAATGAAAGAGCGTCCTTCGACTAGCTCAGGACAAAATTCCCCAAAAGGAAATTTTGGAACCAAAGACGAATGGATGATGGCGGGATTGTTGCATGATGGCGATTATTGCGAGGGTGTTTCTGAAAACCAACAGGGGATTATGATTACGCAATGGGCGCGCGGCAAAGGATTAGGCATTCCGGAAAACGTTGCACATGCTATGGCTGCTCACAATAGCGACACAGGAATTAAACCCGAATCGCTTATGGATTGGGCAATATTTTGCGCAGACAGTTTGACTGGGCTCGTTGTTGCCGCTACGTTGATTTTACCTACAAAAACATTGGCTTGCCTTACAGTTCAGTCAGTTGAAAAACGATTCAAAGAACCGTCATTTGCGCGCGGCACACGCAGAAACGAAATCGCGATGTGCGACGAACATCTCGGTATATCGCTTCACGATTTCATCGCCATAGCACTGAAAGCTATGCAGGAACACAGTGAAGAATTAGGCTTATAAAAATATGCAAATACGAAAACAGCGCCCGATGCTACAGGCGCTGTTTGGGGACTAAAGTTTTTTAAAAACTACCTTCACCTTCCCCTTTTTGGTGAAGTTTCTAAGGGCCGAGGTAAAATCTGTCTTGAGATTATTTATCAAGTCTCGCGGCAGACCGCCTTGATAAGTAATTTCAATCCTCGGCGTGCTCGAAACCCCCAAAAGCACACCTATGACCTTTATCCCGGAAGACGTGAGGGCGTTTTTAAAGAACCTCATACCCTCAATTGCGGGAAAACTAACTTCATCTGGGATAAAAACGTGTAGATACACTTTCACTTCTTTCATTTCTTCCTCCTCGGAGATAGAATATGGCGTAGGTTTACCTTTGAATCCGAACACTCTACACTGGCTGGTATGGAAAAAGAAACACAAAAAAGGTGCTTCAA